>JAFEFK010000477.1 GCA_018240625.1 Pseudomonadota bacterium | reverse complement strand
TTCCCGGCCCCGATCTACGCGACGCTGGTCGAGGTTGAGGGCGAGGAAGGCCTGCAGCTGATCTGGTCCCGGCCGAACCGGGACTGATAACCCGACGAAGGGCCCCGCCTTACGGCGGGGCCTTTTTCGCGTCCGTGACGCTTCCTATGGATTAGATAGCGCGTCGATCGCAAAAGGGCTTGGGCGTTGAACGACAACCGCCGCGTTTCGGCGCACAGACACGCCGTCGGAATGATCAGCAATAGCCGGTGGCCGTCATGGACCGCTTTGATCGAGTCTTGCAAGGCGATCGGGCATGTCGAGTAGTTTCATCGCTGCGGCAGCGATTGCCTCGCCGATTGTTGGATAGACTTCTTTGGAGTTGACCGAGACGCCATCGGGAAACTTGACGGTCGCTTGGTAACCGTTGTCCTTGGGCGTTGCGGAAAGCTCGATAGTAGACATCTCGCGGGTCCTCAGCTGATGGCTAATTCTATGCTGGATGCGGTTGAGGCGCATCATATCCTGCCGCATATACGCCCGGGTATCCCATGGATGTCATCCTCTACGTGTCGCACGGGACAAACGCCGCTTGGAGACTGCGGTTGAAGCCGCCGTTAAGAGGTCATTCCACGTATCCGGCGGGTTGCCGCGCCCCAACATCTTTCTGAAGACGGCGTATGCGTCGTTTGGGCTCTCGTATGCCCGCAGCGTCGAGTCGTCGTTTACCCATGCGAGGACGATGATCCTGGCGTCTGCCGATTGCTGGTAGCGGAAGAACAAGCGAAACTGCTGAAGGAATTTGGCGCGGAACCAGTGTTTGTATTCCTCGCCGAGCGTGCCTCCCTGCCGGTAGACGTCTCGCGTCGGATCGCCTGGGATATCTTCGAAGGCCACCTTCAGCACGGCCGCCAGAAGCTTCGCCGCGCGTTTCTTCTTATATCTTGCTGGATCCTTCTTGCGCGCCTTCTCGACGGTCTCGATCATCGCCTCGAGCTGGTCAAGGAAAAGGGCATGCGCGTAGATCGTCCATCCGTTGATCTCGAGGATGTCGTCGCTCACGCCTCTTCGTCCGGGAGAGCCTCATCGAGGTTGATCTTGACGCCCTTGACCAAAGCCTTGCCGCGCGTGAGCAGCGACTTCGGCACCGGCCGAATCCGGTCCGGCTCGTTTGCCATGTCACGCGCCAGGAATTCGAGAAACTTGCCGATCACTGGATCGCCCTCCTCCAAGCGAGCTTCTCTCTTCGAGATCATGACGGTGCCGTTGGCCAGCCCCCGGAACACGACCTGGTCGCGCTTGCCGAGGGCAAGCATCTTTCGGATCGCCGCAGGCACGGTTGTCTGCCCGCGGTCCGTGATAGTTGCGGGGATTTCGAGGATTTCAGCTGCCTTGCCCATCGCCGGCTCCTTGCATCTCCATGTCAAAATGATGTAATGCATTTGCATTGTATGTCAAGGCCAGCTTGCGCGCGTGCATCGTGCACGCTGGAGGCGAAAGCCGACGCTTGGGTTTTTTGGCTGGGGGCAGCAGTGGCTTTCAACAAAGTCGGATTTCAGGAGGTAGAATATGCCAGCCATTATCGCCAATTTGCGGAGCCCTTCCTGATCGAGGGCAATGCCGAAAACAATCGATACTTCGTCCACGAGGCTCAGCAGAACCACATCTACGGAGTCAATAATGCACTGCTAGAGCTTACGGGGGATGCGCTTACCCTGTTGTCAAAGATAGCGTTCACAACGACGGCGTCATACTATTTCAGGTTCGGTGTCATGCGCCGCCTGCGCATGATCGATTCATCGTTCAAAAGTTTCCAAGATATCGTTCCGCCCGATCGGACTGTTCCGCTGTCGCAAGAGGAATCCGACCGCGCGTGTCGCGACCTGAACGCCATCTACATCGACCTTCTGGGCCTCCTCGACAACTACGCCTGGGTGGCAGTGTATCAGCTCGGGTCATCTGAGACGCAGTCCGCAAACCCCCACTCGATCGGTCTTTTCAAGTCGGCCTTCTCCGCCGATCCACGTCTGAGGCCGGCGGCCAATGCCATGAAGCCATTCGCCACCTGGGAGAAGGATGTTAAAACCCGCCGCAATCCGGCGGCCCATCGCATGCCTCTCTATGTCCCGTCTGCGGCGCTGACGCCAGACGACGTCGCCCAGGTCGAGCGGTTCGAGGCTTCGATCTCCGAGGCGCTTCGTGCGCATGAGTTCGAGAAGTTGGACGATCTTCGCCAAGGACGTCAGCGCGTCGGAACACTCGTTCCAAAGTTTCTTCACGATCCCGGCGAGCCGGTGATCGATATCTATCCCACCATCCCTGAGGATATCGGCCAAGCTGTAAAAATTGGGCGGGCTATGCAGACGTTCCTGTCAGAGTCCGACGCTCCCGCCGGGATTCTAGACTAAGAGTTCTCGCGTCTTATCGACGCGAACGTTTCGGGGGTAGCAGTTCACTACATCGCTGCCGAGTAGCGTCATCAATCGTGAACTCCTCGGGTGATTTGCCGCCTAACTCGCGTCGCTTGCCCCGCATCCACAACGCCGCTCGCTCGCCGTCGTAGTACCGGGATTGCGCAAGCGCCGCGAGCTCGGCCACAGCTTTTGTCTTCCTCTCACTGGCTCGTTGCTGAGCCTCGATCTCTCGCGCTCTGCGGTCGAGCACACGGATCGCATCCTCGTAACCGCCTTCACTATCTGAAGCGACCTCGATAGGCGATCGGTCTCCGATACTGGGGTTTGGTGCGGCGAGCCAGGCTTCCGCTTCGCCACCGATCCGCCCGAGCGCACGATTCCGCAGACCGGAGACCCGCGTCGCTTTGTCCGCCTCGAGCTTCGCTTGCTTAGCGCGTTCACGCTCCGCCTCTTCTGCACGCTTGCGCTCGAGCGCACGCGACAGCGCACCCTGGTAGGGAAGCCCTATCAGATCCAAGGCTTCTCGCGGAGAGAAGCGAATCTGGGTCGTAATGTTCGCTAAATCATGCTGGAATGATCGCCACTTCACTTCGTCAAACTCGACCGCGGCGCGAGGTGAATACCCCCGTCCTGGGAGCGTTGTATTCCACCATTGTTCAAACGCGAAGGCAGCCGTTTCGCCTGCTGGAAGCGCGGCAATCATCTCTTCAACGACGTGACTTAGCTCGCGCAAGCGTTTCACCGGGCGCGCACGGAGCTCGCGCGCCTCATCAATCCGGACATGCAGCGTATGGGAGGCACGCCAAATCTCGGTCGGACCAGAATGAACGAAGCCAAGTCGCTCGAGTTGCTTCAGATACGCCCCGACGGTTTCGAACGGAGAATTGAAGGGAATGCCAGACTCTCTCACCCCGCACGCGATCTCATCTGAAATGTCAGTAAACGATGGGTCGAGCCATCGTTTGCTGCGGAGTGCTGCGAGCCCATTCCGAGTTCGGAAAGGCCGCTTCGCTGGGGCGAGCAGTGCCTGCAGAACGGCCGCTTGCCATTCCGCAACGGCGACGGTGAAGCATCCAGCTCCATCCACCGGCAAATTGAGGAGGTCCGCGAGGCCGCTTTCCCGGGCAGCGGCTTCGCAGGGCCCGCTTCCCGGGGTCTCTGATGGTGAACGGTGGTGATAGGAGTTGCGATGATGTTCGATTTGCGTCCGCTTCTTCTCGGCACGCTGT
>JAFEFK010000476.1 GCA_018240625.1 Pseudomonadota bacterium | reverse complement strand
CGCCGGTTTGCCGTCGATCAGCTTTTTGAGGCTGTCTCGGGCAGGTTTGGTGTAGCCGTCGGAACCGGGGGAGGCCGGTTCCGTGTCGGATTGTTCCTCGTCGGGCTTATTCTTTTTGAATTTCTTTAAGATGGTGTTCTCGGGATCATCCGGCAAGAGCGACATCAGCCAATCGCCGGTCGATTTCAGCACCGTGAGCGACTTCGCGCTGGAAACCCAGTCCGGCCGCTGCTTTTCCGGAACCAGCCAGGTGAAGAACAGGAAGGCGACGACGACGATCAGCAGACCGCGCGCGAGTCCGAACAGGAAACCAAGGGTGCGGTCGAGTGCGCCGATCCGCGAATCGAGGATCATGTCCGAGATGCGCGTGGTGATGATCGAGACCACAATCAGCGTGCCAACGAAAACACCGCCGATCACGACGGCGGTGGCGACGGTGTCGTTGTTGAAATAGGTTTTTGCGGTCGGTAGCAGCTTCTGGAACGAGTAGAGCGTCACCAGGGCGGCAATGCCCCACGAGGCGATCGACAGGATTTCGCGCATGAAGCCGCGGATCATCGCGAGCAGGCCCGAAATCAACATCACGGCGAGCAGAACGAGGTCGAGGATGGTTATCGGCATCGGCTGGTCAGGTCCGCTCGTAAATCTCAAAAACCGCGAATCGGCATCACGCTGCCAGTCTAACTGACGGTCATATGACACGTCCCGCAAGGCTGGAAAACCGCAAAGGAACCCGTCGCCACATCATTGTTTCGATGCCTTAACGGACCGTATCGCGGCAACATATCCTCGGCCTTGCGGCCGCGCCGGATGTATAGCGGCGACAAGCCGCGAGGTCACGCCGCTTTAGCCGTCCTGACGACGGAATCGAGCCGGTGTGGCATTTTTCTCCGGCTCGGCCGGTTTGCCCGGCCGTGCCTGGCCTCGCGCGGCGATATCAGCCACAAGCGTGGTCAACCCGCCGACGGTATTGAGCGACAGGCCGGCATCGCCACCAACGTCACCACGGGCCGATTCCGGCAGCACGGCGCGGCCAAATCCAAGCTTGGCGGCCTCCTTGAGCCGCGCCGAGGTTTGCGCCACCGGACGTACCGCGCCCGAGAGAGAAATCTCGCCGAAATAGACCGCATCGGTCGGCAGTTGAGCGTTGGTCAGCGACGACACCAGCGCCGCCGCGGCGGCCAAATCGGCGGCCGGCTCATTGATGCGCAGACCGCCCGCGACGTTGAAATAGACGTCGTAGCCCGACAATTTGACGCCGCAATGAGCTTCGAGAACGGCGAGCACCATCGACAGCCGGTTGGAATCCCAGCCGACAACGGCGCGGCGCGGGGTACCCAGCGTGGTCGGCGCCACCAGCGCCTGCAGTTCCACCAGCACGGGCCGGGTGCCCTCGATGCCTGCGAAGACCGCCGTGCCCGGACTGCCGAGATCGCGCTCGGACAGGAACAGTTCGGATGGATTGGACACCTCGCGCAAGCCGAGCCCGGTCATCTCGAACACGCCGATCTCGTCGGTGGGGCCGAAGCGGTTCTTCACCGCGCGCAGGATGCGGAACTGTTGCGAGCCTTCGCCCTCGAACGACAGCACGGCGTCGACCATATGCTCGACCACGCGGGGGCCTGCGATCTGGCCGTCCTTGGTGACATGGCCGACCAGGATCAGCGCCGCGCCCGATTTTTTGGCGAAGCGAATAAGCGCCTGCGCCGAGGCACGCACCTGCGTCACCGTTCCCGGCGCGGATTCGACGGTATCGGTCCACATGGTCTGGATCGAGTCGATCACCACCAGGCGCGGCACTGTGCCTTCCGACAATGTAGCGACGATATCCTCGACCGAGGTCTCTGCCGCCAGTTGCACCGGCGCATCGGCAAGGCCCAGACGTTCGGCGCGCAGCCGCACCTGCGCGACCGCTTCTTCGCCTGAAATATAGACCGAGCGGTGGCCGGCGCGCGCAAGCAGGCTGGTCGCTTGCGTCAGCAGCGTCGACTTGCCGATGCCGGGATCGCCGCCGACCAAAAGCACCGAGCCGCGGACGAAGCCCCCACCGGTCACGCGATCGAGTTCGGCCATGCCGGACGGAAGACGCGGCGCATCCTGCGTCTTGCCGGTTAACGTTTCCAGATTGAACAGCCGGCCTTTGCGCTTGGAGCGAATGCTGACGGGCATCGTGGTCGCGCCCGTGGTATCCTCCTCGGCGAGTGTATTCCACTCGCCGCAGGACTCGCACTTGCCCTGCCAGCGGTTATACGCCGCGCCGCAGTTCTGGCAGACAAAGGAGAGGGCGGATTTGGCCATGGTTCCAGCGGCTGTTTCAGCAGGTTTCAGGCAGCATGAGCGGCATTCCATAGCATGGATAGGCCCGCCATGATCATGATCGCGTCCAATACCAGCCGGAATACATTCGGATCGAGTTTCAGCACGAAGCGCTTGGCGACGAAAGCGCCAACCATCAGCGACGAGCCGGCGATCAGGCCCTTGATCGCGACATCCCAGTTCAGCGCGCCGAAGCGTTCGAACGTCACAGACTTGCTGAAATAGAGCCCCAGCGAGCTTGCTGCCTCCGTGGCGAGGAACGCACCCTTGGTCAGTCCGTAAAATACGAACAGCGGCACGCTCAGCGGCCCGGTGGAGACGACAATGCCCGTGAGAAATCCGATCAGCGCGCCGCCCAGCGCCAGATGCCACAGTGACAGCTTGAAATTATGACGCGCGACCCAGTGCCGGACCGGGACCATCGCAATCAAAAACAGGCCGATGCTGATATCCACCGCGCGGGACGGCAGCACCAGCAGCGTACGCGCGCCCAGCGCGGCCGCTGGAATGCCTGTCACGGAATAGGCGGCGCAGGCGCGCCAGTCGACTTCGCGCCACCATGCCAGGATGCGCGACAGGTTCGCCATGATCGCGGCCACCGCCATGATCGGCACGGCCTGCTTCGGCCCGAATTCATAGACCAGCACCGGCACCAGCATGATCGACGAGCCGGTGCCGACAATGCCGCTGATGGTGCCGGCGACTAGCCCGACCGCTAGGACGAAGACGTAGTTCATGAATTGCTATCCGCGAATCGCATCAACATTAGAAGCCTCGCGGCGAGAGGGCGATGGCATCGGGATCGTTAAACCCCTATCGCAGTTCGATCCAGGCGGGCGCGTGGTCGCTGGCGCCTTCTTCGGCCCGGACGTCACGATCGACACCGGCCTTGCGGAGGCGCGGCGCGAGTTGTGGACTCAGCAGCAGATGGTCAAGCCGCAACCCGGCGTCGCGCGGCCATCGCTGTCGCTTGTAGTCCCAGAACGTGTACATCGGCTGCTCCGGATGCAGCGTTCGGATGGCATCGGTCCATCCCTGTGCCATCAGCGACCGGAAGGCCGCGCGGCTCTTCGGCTGGATCAGCGCGTCTTGGTCCCAGGAGCGCGTCGGGTAGATGTCGAGATCGGTCGGCGCGACGTTGAAATCGCCAGCCAGCACGATGGGGATATTCTGCTTCAGCAGTTTGGCCGCGTGGCGCCGCAACCGCCCCATCCAGGCCAGTTTGAAATCGAATTTTGGCCCGGGTTGCGGATTGCCGTTCGGCGCATAGAGACATGCGATCAGGACGCCGTTCACCGCGGCTTCGATGTAGCGTGCTTGAGCATCATCGCGGTCCCCGGGAAGGCCAGTGCGGGTCAGAACAGGCTCGGTATTGCGGGCAAGGATCGCGACGCCGTTCCATGTCTTCTGCCCGCGCCATACCGCATTGTAACCTACGTTGCGGATCGCGGCGGCAGGAAAGTCCGTATCGGCGGCCTTCAACTCCTGCAGGCAGACGATGTCCGGTTTGGACGCGCGCAGCCATTGCAGCAGGTTTGGCAGTCGCCGGTTGAT
>JAFEFK010000475.1 GCA_018240625.1 Pseudomonadota bacterium | reverse complement strand
CGAGCTGGAAAAGCTGATCAACCGGCGCGGCCCAAGCTGGTGGGACAGCGCGATCCGCAAAGGCAGCCGCGTCAGCGTGCTGGTGTTCGGGGACAAGGTCGCCGGCTATGCCAATTACGGCCGCAACCGCGCCCGCAGCCTGCATTTCGAAGGCGAAATCTACGAGCTTTACCTGCGCCCGGAATTCCAGGGTCTCGGTTTCGGCCGCCGTCTGTTCACGGCCGCCAAGCGCGACCTGACGCAGAGCGGACTCAAGAGCATGGTGATCTGGGCACTGTCGGACAACGAGCCGGCGACGGAGTTTTACCGCGCACTCGGCGGCCGCATGATCGCGCGCTCGTCCGAAAAGTTCGGACCGAAGTCGCTCGACAAAGTGGCATTCGCCTGGACGAACTAAGCGTTCATTTCCCGGCATATCTCCGTTTTCTGTCATACCTCAAAGGGCGCTGGATGCGCGGGTCATTTGGTGCGAAGAGACGCACTTCAACCCGCGTATGACGATTATGGAGCTGGACCGGCACGATCGGCCCATCAGCAACGGAGCCTGCCATGCGTATTGACGCCATTTCGACCGGGAAGAACCCGCCGCACGAGGTGAATGTCATCATCGAGGTGCCGGTCGGCGGCGAGCCGATCAAATACGAAATGGACAAGGACGCCGGCACGCTGGTGGTCGACCGGTTCCTCTATACCGCGATGCGTTATCCCGGAAACTACGGCTTCATTCCCCATACGATGTCGAGCGATGGCGATCCCTGTGACGTGCTGGTGGCCAACACCCGCGCTATCGTGCCCGGTGCCGTCATCGCCGTGCGGCCGGTCGGCGTGCTCTTGATGGAGGACGAGGCCGGCGGCGACGAGAAGATCATCGCGGTTCCCACCTCGAAGTTGACGCAGCGCTATGACAAAGTCCGGACTCATAGCGACCTGCCGGAGATCACGCTGCAGCAGATCCAGCACTTCTTCGAGCACTACAAGGATCTCGAGCCCGGCAAGTGGGTCAAGGTGCTGGGCTGGCGCGGCGCAGAGGATGCGCACAAGCTGATCCTGGACGGAATCGCGCGAGCGAAGGGGAAATAAGATCGCAACACGTACCGCTCTGCTCCATCGCCCCGCTCTTGCGGGGCCGCGCCGCGAACAACGCTGAGAGAGTTGAGGTGAGGGGCTTTGTTCCGCGTATACTTGCAAATGAGTTGAGCGGGGTGCCCTTGCCCCTCACCCGCGCGCACGATGCGCGCGACCTCTCCCCGCAAGAGCGGGGCGAGGTTTAAAACCGCTACACCCCGGGCGCCGGCAATCCCTTGATCGCGCAGGCCGCCCGCAGCGTATTGACCAAAAGACACGCCACCGTCATCTGCCCTACCCCGCCGGGCACCGGCGTCACCGCGCCCGCGACTTCCATGGCTTCGTCGAACGCCACATCGCCAACCAGGCGCGTCTTGCCGTCTGCCGCGGGAAGCCGCGTGATACCGACATCGATCACCGTGGCGCCCGGCTTGATCCAGCTACCGCGCACCATCTCGGCCTTGCCGACGGCGGCATAGACCAGATCGGCACGCGCGCAGAGCTCCGGCAAATCGCGCGACCGCGAATGGGCGATCGTGACGGTCGCGTTTTCGTTCAGCAGCAATTGCACCAGCGGACGGCCAACCAGATTGGAGCGGCCGATCACGATGGCATTCATGCCTTCGAGCGACGCATGCACGCTCTTGGTCAGGAGAATGCAGCCAAGCGGCGTGCACGGCGACAGCGCGGGCAATCCGCCCGCAAGCCGGCCGGCGTTGTGCGGATGCAGGCCATCGACATCCTTGGCGGGATCGATGGCCGCTATGATTTTTTCAGTGTCAAACGACTTCGGCAACGGCAGTTGCACGAGAATGCCGTGCACGGCGGGGTCGCGATTGAGCTCTGCGATCACCGCGAGCAATTTGTCCTGTGCAATGTCGGCGGGCAGGACCCGCTCGAACGACGCCATGCCTGCGGCCTGGGTCTGCTTGTGCTTGCTGCGGACATAAACCTCGCTGGCCGGAT
>JAFEFK010000474.1 GCA_018240625.1 Pseudomonadota bacterium | reverse complement strand
TTTGGGTTCAGAAGTTCGCTTGAATGATTTGCAGCGAAAGTGAAGCGAACTTCTGAACCACCACACTACCAGATGTCGTAGTCCGGCGCGCCGCAGATTCGCTGCGCGCCTGCCGTAAGTAAGGCAAGGCACCGCGAAACATCATGAAATGAGATTGCAAAAGTTACGCACAGGCGAGCGGCGATTGCGGATCGCCGCTCGCCTGCGTCCGCCGTTGCGATGATTGCGAAAGTGGCTCCGCTATTCGGTCCGCTTAACGTGCGATAAACTAACAGCCGTGCCGTAATTATTTTCCGCAAACCAACTTGCACGCTTTGGCGTATTTACGGGTGGCGTGTTCATGCCGGCGCGTATTTGGATCCCCTATGAAAAATTACACGATCGTCAAGGTCGGTAGCGATTACGTCGTGCAGGCCGAAGAGCGAAGCGTCCTGAAGGTCGCAAGCCGGCGCAGGGCGGCCAAGCTCGTGGTCGAGGCGGCTGAACTCCTTGCGCATCCGGCGGCGGACGACGCCGCGCCGGCGCCCGCCGACGAGGCGCCGGTCGCGCCGGATTTACCCGAAGGTTCTTGACGGGATCGGATGATTCCAATATCCCCGCCAGTGGGACACCTCCCCCCAACGGGAGGCTTACTATCTGGAAGGATAGATGATGACCGTAGCGAAGCCCGCTTCGCGGCCGAATGTGCCGCATTTCTCGTCCGGCCCCTGTGCCAAGCGCCCCGGCTGGACACCTCAACTTCTCAAGGACGCAGTTCTCGGCCGTTCGCATCGCGCGAAAGCCGGCAAGGCCAAACTCAAGCTCGCGATCGAGACGACGCGCGAGGTGCTTGAGGTACCTGCCGATTACAAGATCGGCATCGTGCCGGCATCCGATACAGGCGCGGTCGAGATGGCGCTGTGGTCGCTGCTCGGCGCGCGGCCAGTGACAACGATTGCGTGGGAATCCTTCGGCGACGGCTGGGTCAGCGACATCGTCAAGGAATTGAAGCTCAAGGACGTCACCAGGCTGCATGCCGGCTATGGCGAGATTCCCGATCTGAGCAAGGCCGATCCGAAGTCGGACATCGTCTTTACCTGGAACGGCACCACCTCCGGTGTGCGCGTGCCGAACGCCGACTGGATCGCGGCTGATCGCGAAGGCCTCACCATCTGCGACGCGACGTCGGCGGCGTTCGCGCAGCCGCTCGACTGGGCCAAGCTCGATGTCGTGACGTTCTCGTGGCAGAAGGCGCTCGGCGGTGAAGCCGCGCATGGCATGCTGGTGCTCAGCCCGCGCGCGGTGGCCCGGCTCGAAAGCTATACCCCGGCATGGCCGCTGCCGAAAATCTTCCGCATGACCAAGGGCGGCAAGCTCAATCAGGGCATCTTCGAAGGCGAGACTATCAACACGCCGTCGATGCTGTGCGTCGAGGATTATCTCGATGCGCTCAACTGGGGAAAGTCGGTCGGCGGCCTCAAGGGTTTGATGGCGCGCGCGGACGCCAACACTAAGGTGCTTGTCGACTGGAAGGCGAAGACGCCGTGGATCGATTTCCTCGCGAAGGATCCGGCGATCCGTTCCAACACCTCGGTGTGCATGAAGGTGACCGATCCCGCGGTTACGTCGCTGTCGGCGGATGCACAGTCGGATTTCGCCAAGAAGCTGGTCGCCGCCGTCGAGAAGGAAGGCGCAGGCTACGATTTCGCGCACTACCGCGACGCGCCGGCGGGTCTGCGCATCTGGTGCGGCGCGACGGTTGAAGCCAAGGACGTCGCCCTGCTGACGCAGTGGATCGACTGGGCGTTTGCCGAGACCAAGGCGACGTTGGCCAAGGCGGCATGATCTTTTTCACCCTCCCCTGGAGGGGGAGGGTCGACATGCCGGAGGCATGGCGGGGTGGGGTGCTGATCGTTTCCCAACTCGCTAGCCCGCAATTCAAATCCTTATCACCCCACCCCGGCGCTACGCGCCGACCC
>JAFEFK010000473.1 GCA_018240625.1 Pseudomonadota bacterium | reverse complement strand
GCGAATTCAATGCTCTCGCCGGTTCACAATGGGATGTTGGAAGGAGAAAATGATTGAGGCGCTGGGAGTAGCGGCGTTCTTTTCGTCCTGCCGGCGAAACCTCAGGGCCGCGACAGCTTCTCGAATCTTTTGATCAGTCGCTCGCGCTTCAAACGCGACAGCCGCTGAATCCAGAACAATCCATTCAACTGATCGATCTCATGCTGGTGGCAGACCGCGCGCAGGCCGTCGGACTCCTCGGTCCGCGCGCGGCCGTCGAGATCGCAATAGCGGATGCGCACGCGCTGATGACGCCGGATGTCGTCGTTGACCCCGGGCATCGACACGCTGCCTTCCCGATGCAGGATCATCTCGGGCGAGGCCCAGACGATCTCCGGATTGACATAGGTCTGCGCGCCGTTGCCGGGATCGAGATCCAGTACCACCACGCGCAGGGAGATGCCGATATGCGGCGCGGTGATCCCGATTCCCGGCGCTGCGCGCATGGTCTGGAGCAGATCATCCGCCAGTTCGCGCAGAGTGTCGTCGAACACGATCACAGGGTCTGCAGCGAGCGTGAGGCGGGAGTCGGGATAACGGACGATCGGGCGAATGGTCATGAATGCGCAAACGTGATCTGAGAAGGATTGCTGAACTGCGAAATCCCTCATAGAACCAAATTGATCGGCGGTCAGCTTCAATAACAGTAAGGGCAGAAACCCATGGCGCACGTACGCTGTTTTACCGAGATGGGGATGGGCGTCGACGTCCACGGCAAGGACGCCACCAAGGCTGCGAAGCGCGCGGTCTCCGACGCCATCCGCCATTCCAGCGTCGGCTTTTTCCGCATGGTCGGCAAGACGCGCGACGACATGTTCGTCGACGTCATCATCGGCGTGCCGAACCCGGAAGCCGTGGACACCGATGCCGTGGCAAAAGAACTTCCTTACGGCACCGTGACCGTAACGGCGGTAAAGGGCGGCCTCGAGATTCCCGCCGAGAGCGGCGGCGATTCAATTCTGATCGCCAACGCCGGCGTGGTCGTCAGTCTCGACGACGGGAAGTGAGAAACGGCGGCGAACGATCGCCGCCGCCTTGTGTCATGTCCTGAAATAGCCGGGACCACCGAGATCGGCGCTGAGGGTTGGCTCTGTTGGCTGCCATCCGAGCGCCGCGCGCGTGCGTGTGCTCGAGGTCGGCGCGTCCATGCCGGCGAAGTGCGTGAACCAACCGAAATGTGCCGCCGCTTCTTCCTTCGTTTTGCTGACGACGGGCAAATTGAGACCGCGGCCGATGGCCTCGGCGATCTCCCTGAACGGGACGCCGTCCTCCGCGACGATATGATAACGGCTGCCGGCCGATCCTTTTTCCAGCGCAAGACGGATTGCGCGCGCCGCGTCGAAGCGGTGCACCGCCGGCCAGCGGTTCTGCCCGTCGCCGATATAGGCGGAAACGCCGGTCTCGCGCGCAAGCGTGACGAGGCGCGGCACGAATCCATGGTCGCCGTCGCCGTGCACGGTCGGCGCAAGCCGCGCGGCCATCGTCCGCACGCCGCGCCCGGTGAACGCGAATGCCGTTTGCTCCGAGACGCGCGGCAGGCTCGGCGTGGGATCCGGGACATTGTCGTCCTCTGTTGCTACGCGGTCGGGTGCGAGACGCGCGACTCCGGAACTGACGATGAGCGGACGGTCCGTTCCCTCAAGCGTCTCGCCGAGCGTCTCTATGGCGCGGCGATCGATCTCGCAATTTTCCGCGAATTTTGAGAAGTCGTGGATGAAGGCGGTGTGGATCACGCCGCCACATTGCGCCGCGCCACGACGCAGACTGTCGAGATCGTGAAGCGAGCCACGATGAACCTCGGCGCCCGCGGAGGCGATGGACGCGGCGTTGGCGTCCGAACGCGCGAGGCCGAGAACCTGATGTCCTGCCGAGATCAATTCTCTCACAACGGCCGACCCGACCCAACCGCTCGCACCGGTTACAAAAACACGCATCGAAACCTCTCCTTGTCGTGGACGGAGACGTTGTCGGCGCTTAGGCTATCCGGGTAAAGTAGTGATATTATACGGGTATAATAATTAACAGGACCAGCGATGCCGCCGACGGACAACCTGCTCGGGACGTATCTGCGAGACCGCCGCGCAAAACTCGATCCGGCGACCTTCGGTTTGCCACTGAAACGCAGGCGAACGCCCGGACTGCGGCGTGAGG
>JAFEFK010000472.1 GCA_018240625.1 Pseudomonadota bacterium | reverse complement strand
TTCTCGGGGACCAAGGTTGCATGGATTCTCGATCACGTACCGGGCGCCCGCGCCCGCGCGGAGCGTGGCGAACTGATGTTCGGCACCGTCGATTGCTATCTGCTGTGGCGGCTCACCGGCGGCAAGAATCATGCGACCGACGCCACCAATGCGTCGCGCACGCTGCTGTTCAACATCCACACTGGGCAGTGGGATGACGATCTCCTGAAAATCCTGCGGGTGCCGCGCGCGATGCTGCCTGAGGTGAAGGATTCCTCAGCCCACTTCGGCGACAGCGTGCCGGATCTGTTCGGTTCGCCGATTTCGATCCGCGGTATCGCGGGCGATCAGCAGGCTGCGGTGGTGGGGCAGGCTTGTTTCGCGCCGGGTATGATCAAATCGACCTACGGCACCGGCTGCTTCGCGCTGCTCAACACCGGCACAACGCCGGTCGCTTCCAAAAACAAGCTGCTCACGACGATTGCCTACCAGTTAAACGGCAAGCGCACCTACGCGCTGGAAGGCTCGATCTTCGTCGCCGGAAGCGCGGTGCAGTGGCTGCGCGACGGGCTCGGCTTGATCAAACAGGCCAGCGAAACGGGTCCGCTCGCGGACAAATCCGACCCGATGCAAGCGGTGTATCTGGTGCCGGCGTTCGTCGGTATGGGCGCGCCGTACTGGAATCCGAACGTGCGCGGGGCGCTGTTCGGGTTGACCCGCAACACCGGTCCGGCGGAACTCGCACATGCCGCGCTGGAAAGCGTTTGCTATCAGACCTTCGATCTGTGGGCGGCGATGCGCGCTGATTGGCCGGAGGCGTCAAGCGCGCACACCGTGCTGCGCGTCGATGGCGGCATGACCGCTTCGGACTGGACCATGCAGCGCCTTGCGGATCTGCTTGACGCGCCGGTGGACCGCCCGATGATCCAGGAAACCACCGCGCTCGGGGCGGCGTATCTTGCGGGGTTGAGCGCCGGTGTTTATCCCGAGCCCTCGAGATTCGCCGACAACTGGCGGCTTGAGCATCGCTTCAAGCCGGCCATGAGCGCGGCAACGCGCACGCGCAAATTGAAAGGCTGGGCGGCCGCGGTGCGCGGCGTGCTCGCGAGCGACGAGGGGTAGAATGTATCCATTCGCACTTGATAGCACTCTGCCGGTCATGCTGCCTGTAACATCCTTCGGCAGTATGATTGTGAATTCGAGCGATCAGCCTGCCCGGGCCGCGGATTTGCGGTATCGCAGATGCACCGCGCACTGGCAGCCCGGCGGATGGGAGGATACATCGTCGGCCGACAGATCGTTGGCAGGTTCGGGTACCGGACCTTTACGCGCCAGCGTCGCGGCGGGTTCGGCGCCCGGAATGTAATTGAGGATCGGTGACAGCCAGCGCTCGATCTCGGCGACACTCATGTCCTTGCGCGCCGCATAATCCTCGACCTGATCGCGCTCGATCTTGCCGACGCCAAAATAATAACTCTCGGGGTGGCTGTAATACATGCCGGACACCGACGAGCCCGGCCACATCGCAAAGCTCTCGGTCAGTTTGACGCCAGCATTCTTTTCCGCGTCGAGCAGGCGGAACAGCGTCGCTTTCTCGGTGTGGTCGGGCTGCGCGGGGTAGCCAGGCGCGGGACGGATGCCCTGATACTTTTCGAGGATGAGATCGTCGGGCGCGAGCGTTTCGTCCGGCGCGTAGCCCCAGAATTCTTTGCGTACGCGCTGATGCATCCGCTCGGCAAAGGCCTCCGCGAGGCGATCTGCCAGCGCCTTGACCAGAATAGAGGAGTAGTCGTCGTTGGCGTTCTTGAAGCGATCGGCCATGACATCCTCGCCGATCCCCGCGGTGACCACGAACGAACCGACGTAATCCGGCACGCCAGAAGACACCGGCGCGATGAAATCCGACAGCGCGGCGTTGAAGCGTCCTTCGCGCTTCTCGAGTTGCTGGCGCAGGGTGTGATAGGTCGCGATCTTCTCGGTGCGGGTGTCGTCGCTGTAGATGACCACGTCATCACCTTCGGCATTGGCCGGCCAGAAGCCGATGGTGGCCTTCGCCGTGAACCATTTCTCGGCGACGATCCGGTCCAGCATCTTGCGAGCGTCGTCGTAAAGCGATCGCGCAACCTCTCCGACCTTGGGATCGTCAAGAATCGCGGG
>JAFEFK010000471.1 GCA_018240625.1 Pseudomonadota bacterium | reverse complement strand
GCCCCTCACCCCGACCCTCTGCCCGCTCGCGGGCAGAGGGAGCAGGCTGCCGTCGCAGAGATGACATCCCTCGCGTTTACCTCACCAGTTCCTTCATTGCGCCATCCAGCCCCTCGATCGTCAGCGGGAACATCCGTTCCGACAACAGCCGGCGGATGATAGTCGTGGATTCGGAATAGTCCCAATGCTTCTGCGCCACCGGATTGAGCCAGATAGTATGCGGATAGGTCCGCGTGACGCGCTCCAGCCAGACCGAACCCGCCTCCTCGTTGACGTGCTCGACCGAGCCGCCGGGCACCATGATCTCGTAAGGCGACATCGACGCATCGCCGACGAACACCACCTTGTAGTCGTGCGGATACTTGTGCAGCACGTCCCAGGTCGGGGTGCGGTCGGTGAAGCGCCGCTTGTTCTGCTTCCACACGCCTTCATAGAGGCAGTTGTGGAAATAGAAATATTCCATGTGCTTGAATTCGGTCTTGGTCGCCGAGAACAGCTCCTCGACTTGCGCGATGTGGCTGTCCATCGAGCCGCCGATATCGAAGAACACCAGCACCTTGACCGCGTTGCGCCGCTCGGGACGCATGTGCACGTCAAGGTAGCCGTGGTTGGCGGTCTCCTTGATCGTGGTGTCGAGATCGAGTTCGTCCGGCGCGCCGGTGCGCGCAAATTTGCGTAAGCGCCGTAGCGCGACCTTGATGTTACGGATGCCGAGTTCGACGTTGCCGTCGAGATCCTTGAACTCGCGCTTGTCCCAGACCTTCACGGCGCGGCGATGCTTGCTTTCGCCGCCGATCCGAATGCCTTCGGGATTATAGCCACCGTTGCCGTAGGGCGAGGTGCCGCCGGTGCCGATCCACTTGCTGCCGCCCTGATGGCGGCCCTTCTGCTCTTTCAGCCGCTCGCGCAACGTCTCCATGAGCTTGTCCCAGCCCATGGCTTCGATCTGCTTCTTCTCTTCCTCGGTGAGGTAATTTTCCGCGAGCTTCTTCAGCCACTCGGCCGGAATATCGGCCTTCTCCATGGCGTCGAGCAGGCTCTCAAGTCCCTTGAACACCGTCCCGAACACGCGATCGAACTTGTCGAGATTGCGCTCGTCCTTCACCAGCGAGGCGCGCGACAGATAATAGAAATGCTCCACCGACTGATCCGCGAGGTCGGCGTCGAGCGCCTCCATCAGCGTCAGGTATTCACGCAGCGTGACCGGCACCTGCGCGTCGCGCAGCGATGTGAAGAATTGCAAAAACATAACGCGTTGAGGTTCGCTTTCCGGACACGCTGCAATGTGGACCGCGAATGTCAAATTCGCTCCATTCACAGATTGCGCGTGCCATCGCGGGCGTCAAGGGGGCGGCATTGCGGAGCTGGCAGGGATACGCGCGTCAAATGGGTAGCAGTCTCCCTAGACCTGTCGGGTTTTTCCTCTAGAATTGAGTTCCGGCCTGCTTTTCCGGGCGATTTCGCAAACGGAGTGCGGTCAACGAGGAACGCCAGACACATCGGCGTTTCGGGAGGGGTATCATGGGCATAATTGTCTGGTTGATTGTCGGCGCGATCGCAGGCTGGCTGGCCGGCCTGATCGTGAAAGGTGCGGGCTTTGGACTGATCGGAAACATTGTCGTCGGTATCGTTGGCGCCCTCGTCGCCGGCTGGCTTTTGCCGCGACTCGGAATTCTGATTGGCGGCGGCGTTATCGCCGAGATCATCAACGCGGCGATCGGCGCCATCATCGTCCTCGTCATTCTGTCGCTCATCCGGCGCGCCTGACCCGCCATCTTCACTCCACAACGACCGCCATGCCGGCGGTCGTTGCATGTCTAAGGAAGCGCAGCTTCCGTGTTCAAGAAAGCAGCAAGGCAGACTCTCCATGAAATTTACCGGCACCAAGGACTACGTCGCTACCGACGACCTCAAGGTCGCGGTCAATGCCGCTATCGTGCTCGAGCGCCCGCTGCTGGTAAAAGGCGAGCCCGGCACCGGCAAGACCGTGCTGGCCGAGGAGGTCGCCAAGGCGATCGGCGCGCCGCTTCTGACCTGGCACATCAAGTCGACCACCAAGGCGCAGCAGGGCCTGTACGAATACGACGCGGTATCGCGGCTGCGCGACAGCCAGCTCGGCGATTCCAGGGTGTCCGACATCTCGAACTACATCAAGCGCGGCAAATTGTGGGATGCCTTCACCCACGAGAAACGTCCGGTGCTTCTGATCGACGAAATCGACAAGGCCGACATCGAGTTTCCGAACGATCTTCTGCTCGAACTCGATCGCATGGAATTCTTCGTCTACGAAACCGGCGAAAACATCAAGGCCAAGGAACGGCCGATCGTGATGATCACCTCGAACAACGAGAAGGAATTGCCGGACGCGTTCCTGCGCCGCTGCTTCTTCCACTACATCAAGTTTCCCGATTCTGAGACGATGAACCAGATCGTCGACGTCCACTTCCCCGGCATCAAGCAGCGGCTGGTGCAGGAAGCGCTGCGCATCTTCTTCGAGGTGCGCGAGGTGC
>JAFEFK010000470.1 GCA_018240625.1 Pseudomonadota bacterium | reverse complement strand
GCGCAAACGCGACCAGTGCTTATCCATGCGCGCGCAGATCGACGGAATCCATCCAAGACCGCCTTCCATGATAACGATGCGTAGCGCCGGAAATCGCTCGAACACGCCCTCGAACACCAGGCTGGTCAAGACCGCCTGCATGGTTTGAGCGACCGAATGATGTTCCTCCATATAATAGGAAGTCCAGCCACCGCCGGTGGAGGGATGACCATTGGTGCCGCCGACGTGAATCGTGATCGGCAGGTTGTTGCGCACAGCGGCTTCGTAAATTGGCCAGTAGCGGCGGCGGCCGAGCGGTTCGTCGGTGCGCGGCAGGATCAATATCTGCGTAAAGTTCGAATCGCCGCCGCGCGCGTCGATTTCCGCGACCGCAGCGACGGTGTCTTCCTGCGCGACGAGAACCGAGGCCCGCAATCGGGGCTCCGGCTTCACCCAACGCTCGACTTGCCACGTATTCATCGCGCGCGTCAGCGCCGCGCCGAAATCGAGATTCCGTTGGCTGCCCGGATTCCAGCGCAGCGGAATCAGCATACCGACCTCGACGCCGTTCGGGTCGAGATGCTGCGCCCGCATCAGTTCGAGACTCGATCCCGGAGGGCCACCTTCGTCGGGATAGGCATCGATCCGCGCCGCGTCCGGCGACATGCGTGGATGCGACAAGGCTTCGGAAAACGTGTGACGCAAGTGACTGCCATAAATGGACAGATGATCGATCCATCGCTTCTCCAGATAGGGATGGACCTCGGTCCACGCCGTCATCGCCGGATGGATGTCACAATCGATTACCCGCAGTTTGTATTTTCCGGGAGGACTGCGCTCGAGATCGAGAGTGCTCATTGGGCGACCTCCAGAGCATGATCGGCCTTGGCCAGCCGGGGATAGGTAGCAAGCGCGTTTTCGCTGACGATCTTGCGTAACAAGGCGCCGGGCAGGCCGTCCGGCAGTGCCGCATCGCCATCGAACTGCCAGTGCGGATAATCTGTCGAAAACAAAAACAGCTCGTCCGATTTCAAATGGTCGGTCAGCCGCAGGATGGCGTCGCGCTCGTCCGGCGCGTCGATCGGCTGCACCGTAAAGCGGACATGATTGCGAATGATTTCCGATGGTGCGCGCGTCACCCAGGGGACTTCAGCGCGAACGCCTTTCCAGGTCTTGTCGGCGCGCCAGATAAATCCGCTGAGCCACGTCAAGCCGGATTCGATGGCGACGACTTTGAGGTTCGGGAATTTCGCGAACACGCCTTCCGAGATCATGCTCTGCAACTGGCTTTCGAAGGCGCAGGACTGGGAGATATAATCCTCGACGTAATAGGAAGACCAGCCGGCCGCGGTCGGCGCGTAGCGACAGGCGCTGCCGGCATGGATGCCGATGGGAAGCCGAAGTCGCTCCGCCAGCCGATAGATCGGCCAGAGTTGCCGCCGGCCGAGCGTCACCTCGCCGGACACCAGCATCATCACCTGCATGAACCGGAAGTCGTCGGCGCGACGCTCGATTTCCGCGACAGCCAGTTCGGTGTTGTGAGCCGGAATCACGATGGAGGCGCGCAATCGCGGATCGCGATTGAGCCATTCGTCGCGGATCCAGTCATTGGTAGCGCGGCAGAACGCGGCCGCCATGTCCTCGCTGTGAAAGACCTGGGCGCCATACAGGCAATTGAGAATGCCGTAACGCGACTGAAAAGGATTTAG
>JAFEFK010000046.1 GCA_018240625.1 Pseudomonadota bacterium | reverse complement strand
TTGCCGACCTGCACTTTGACGGCACGACTGTGCTTCTCGGTGACAACAATACCGGGAAGTCGTCCGTCCTTGAGGCTATCGAGCTTGCAATTGGAGCTGATCGGCTGGCTCGCACACAGGCGATCGACGAACACGATTTTTTCGGCGGTAATTATCGTGGCGCTCAAGACCAGCCTGGGCCCAGGATCATCACCGAGGTTGTGATCGCTGGTCTTGATCAGCAGCACTGCGACAAGTTTCGCAACAACCTCGAATTCTGGCGGAAGGTCGATCGGACCCTGATCGGGCCGGGCGGTGCGGCCGCGGCGGGCCAGGCCGACGTGGAGCCCGCCGTGCGAATCCGGTTTGAGGGCGCCCATGACCCTGATGCGGACGAGTTCACTGCCAAGAGCTGGTTCGCAATTCCCCGCCAGGATGATGGCACGCCGATCAGCGAGTGCCGATCAAGCGACAAGCGGGAGTTCGGGTTTCTGCATCTGCGCGCGCTACGGACGGGCAACCGCGCCCTGTCGATGGAGCGTGGATCGCTGCTGGACGTAATCCTAAAGACCTATGAGGTTCGCACGCGCATGTGGGAGGGCCTGCTGGACCGCTTGCGCGGGCTGGACGTAGTCGGCGAGAACGACGCGGAATTTGGGCGGATCCTCACTGCGATCAGGGACGCCATGCGTGAGATCGTCCCTGGCGAATGGGCGGACGCGCCGCATCTGCGTGTCTCCGACCTGACGCGTGAGGATCTGCGTCGTGTGCTGAAATCCTTTCTGGCAACTGGTGTGCAGGGCTATGCTGCACCGTTTCAGCATCAGGGCTCGGGCACCATCAACGCCCTCGTCCTGGCGATGCTGGGCTTGATCGCACAGAGGCGAAACGGTCGCGTGATCTTCGCGATGGAGGAGCCGGAGCTCTCTCTGCCTCCACACGTGCAAAAGCGGGTCGTCGACAAGGTGCGCTCGATCGCCTCGCAGGCTCTTTTCACGTCGCATTCGCCCTATGTCATCGAGCAGTTCACGCCCGAGCAGATGACGGTGATGAAGCGCGACAACACGGGGCTTCTTTCGGCGTCCAATGTCGTCCTGCCGGACAACCTGAAGCTCAAGATTTTCCGCGACGGATTTCGAACCCGCTTTTGCGAAGCGCTGCTTGCGCGACGCGTGCTTGTCGTCGAAGGCAAGACCGAGTTCGTGGCCTACAACGCCGTGGCCCGTCGTGCGGCAGAGCTCGCTCCCCAGCAGCATCAGCGTCTCGACTCCCTTGGCTGGGTGCCGTTCGACGCTGGCGGGCAGCATGCGGTCGCGTCGTTCGCCGGCTTCTTTCGCGGGCTTGGAAAGACGGTCGCGACGATCTTCGATCAGCAAGCCCCTGCCGATCGCGACGCCATTGTCGCGTCGTGCGATCGTGCGTTCGAACAGCCCTACGCCGGGTTCGAGCACCTGCTGCGCGAAGAGGTCTGGGTGAACATGCAGAGCTGGTTCGTCAAATGGTTCGTGCAGGCCGGCGAATGGCCGCAGGCACTCGGGCATCTCGTCCCGGCAGAGGGCTCCCCGGACGACGCCTATCGAGCTCCGTTCCTCGCGTTGTTCACCCACAAGAAGGGCGATGATTATCTCACGATTTTCTTCGACCAGTGCCAGGTTCAGCATTTCCCGGCGACGATGATGCGTATCCTCGGGGAACTGCGGAACATGGTGGCACCGCCGCCTCCACCTTCGTCCCCACCACAGGCGCAGCCGCAACCGAACGTGTTCGGGTGAGAGCATGGCTTTGGTGCTGTGCGATCAGAGACGCCGACTGCTCGCGACGGATGGGAGCATCCTCGTTCGCGGCGGTGCCGGGTCGGGGAAGACGACAATCGCGCTCGCCAAGGCCTGTGCGGACCTCACGGCTGACAAGCTGGGGCCGTCAGGCAAGGCGCTCTTCCTGAGCTTCGCCCGCGCGACTGTCGCGCGGGTCGCGGAGCAGGCGACGGCTACGATCCCGCGCGAGCAGATGTCGCGGATCGAGATCAACACCTATCACGGCTTCGCCTGGACGGTCTTGAAGAGCCACGCCTACTTGCTCTCCGCGCGGCAGGGAGTGTCACTCCTGCTGCCGGCGCAGGCGCGCGATCGGCTTGCCGGACTGGACGGCGACGCCCGCGTCGCGCGACAGCGGCAGCTCTTCGATGAGGAAGGTTTGATCGCCTTCGACCTGTTTCCCACGCTGCTGACAGAGCTATTCGCTCGCGTGCCGGTCCTCGCGAGGGCCTACGGCGGGGCATATCCATTGATCATCGTGGACGAATTTCAGGACACGAACGCCGAAGAATGGGCGATGATCTCGCAGCTCGGCGGTCATAGCCGGCTGATCGCCCTCGGCGATCCGAAGCAGAGGATTTACGACTTTAAGGGCGCGGATCCTCGGCGGTTCGACGAGTTCATCGCGGCTTTCCGTCCAACCGAATTTGACTTCCTCAGCGAAAATCGCCGGAGCGCCGGCACCGACATCACGCTGTTCGCCGATGCCGTCATTGACGGCGCGTTCCGTCCGCAGCCCTATGCTGGCGTGACCGTCATGGCCTATCCAGGCCAAAGCCTTCGTCCCCTCAAACAGGAAGTCCTACGAGCCGTTGCGCGCTTGCGGCGCGCGCCTGAATGGTCTCTCGCCGTTCTCGTTCCGGCGAACGCGCTGGCCGTGAACGTGTTCGACTACATGGCGCGCGTGGAGCACGGGTTGCCGAGCTACCCGGTCGAAATCATCGTCGCCGCGGAAGGGCCGATGCTGGCCGGCGCATTGATTGCGCTGCTCCTCGAGCCGCAAGCCGATAACGAGCCGATCGGCGCTCACATCTTCGAAGCGCTCGCAGCATTCGAGCTTGGGCGCAACGAGACTGCATCAGGAGGGGCGATCACGAAGGCGGCCAGGCTGCGGACCCTCGGCCGAGCAGTGCGTGCTCGGGGTGATGAAGGCTTCGGCGCTCGCGGCGTAGGGCCGGGCGTGCGTCAGCTGATCGCTGATGTTGGCGCCCTCGTGTTCACAGGCGACCCAATGACGGATTGGCGGGCGGTGCGTGCGGTGCTCGCGGCGAGCCCGCGCGAAGAGCTCCAGGCTGTGGCTCGCGAAGCGCGTCACATGCGCCTTCTCAGGCGAGGCGCGCAAATCGAGGCGCGCCTGGCCGCGTCGTGGCGCACGCATGGGGTTTACCGCGACGCCCGTGAGCTGCTGCGTGCCGCTGTGGTTGAGGACCAGTTCGCAGCGACGACCCGTCCGCATCGCGGCGTGACGGTGATGACGATCCACAAGGCAAAGGGGAAGGAATTCGACGAGGTGATCGTCTTCGAAGGGGCCTTTCAGCGATATCTGCAACCGCGCGGCGCCGATGCCGAGCGATCGGCGAGATTCAATCTTCATGTTGCCGCCACACGAGCGCGCACGGCGGTCATGATCATGACGCCATCGCGCGATCCCTGCCGGCTTCTCCAGGGAGTGGCAGGTTGATGCCGGACGAAGACGAACTCAACACGCTGAAGGCCAAGGCCCTTTGCTTTCGCTGCGTCGGTGAAGCCTATCTCCGCGCCGAGATCCAGCGCGCCGGGCGGCGCCGACGCTGCTCTTATTGCGATCGAACCGGAAAATCGTACTCGATTGGACAATTGTCAGAGCGGATCGAGGAAGTCTTCAAAGCCCACTATTACCGCACCTCGGATCAGCCG
>JAFEFK010000469.1 GCA_018240625.1 Pseudomonadota bacterium | reverse complement strand
TCGGGATATGCACTGATGCGGGCTGCGATGGGAGATATCTCAACCTATATCTTTCTGCCGTCGCTTGGACTCACGTTGATCGGTGGTCTGCTGGCGATCGCCGTCAATCGCGCGTATCACAATGCCGGGTGGGCCTACGTAAAGCTATTTTCCGGCTTGCTGGTTTTTGAGTGGAGTCTGGCGGCTATTCAAGGGCCGATGCAGCAGGAAGCGGAATTAAGCGCCCGTGCCTTGGCCCACGAGGCCGATCCCGCAACGCTCGGCGTATCGCTCGTCGCGGAATGGAATTCGCTCTGGATCATGCTGGCGATCGCAACAGCGAATGTGATCCTCGGAATTTGGCGGCCGCGTTTGACGCGGATTCCGGATTGACATCGCGCGCATTGAAATTCTGCTCATCGCGCGCAACCTGTTACCATAAAAGCCGCTAGTCCTTACGATGATGCAGAAGTTCGGCTCAAACTGCGCGGGTTATGGACCCCGCACGTTCGAATCGCGAATAGTTTTTGTCCAAGCATCATCCGTACGATGGGTGTTAAAAGCCGGCTTTGTGCCTATTGCGACAAATTCGGATGTTTCGGACGTCCCGATCTCGCTCTCGACGGCAATTTCCGAGCCGACCTTGTGAATCAGGATCGTTCTGCCGTCCGTGAGGCGAAAGCGTCCCTTGAGGCGATAGATGCTGAGCGCAGGATCTCGTGCAAATGCCATGAGCCTGTCCAGGTGGACTTGCTCCGCTCCTGTCCAGCTCCAGCTTTCGAACGGCAGAACGTGAGGCTTGAGGGCGCCGGCTTTCCTGAAAATTGATCTCGTCATGCCTCGCTCCTTCAAGATCCGCCAAGCGAGGCAATCCGTCTTCTGAAGAACGGCGATGGGTACGGAAAGACCAAGGTCTCCAAGCAGTGTCTGAAAGTCGGCGACTTTGGCCGCCGAGGCCGCGTCGATTTTCGTGAGGAGGATGAGGTCGGCAGATCGTATCTGCCGCAGCAGCGTGTCGCGCAATCTCGGGTCGGCCAGAGTGTTGGAGAAATTGACGGTATCGACGAGCACGACAGTCCGCGACAGTTCAAGATCCGGTTCGGCAACAGCAATCTGGGCGATCTTCTCCGGATCAGCGACGCCACTGGTTTCGATTACGAGATGATCGAACCGCTCGCGCATGCGCAAGATCCGGTCGATGGCATCGTAGAGATCGCCGCCAATCTGGCAGCACATGCAGCCGTTGGCGAGCGCGATCACGTCGCCGTCACGTGCGCCGATCAGCTTCTCGTCGATGGCAATCTTGCCGAAATCGTTGACCAGCACCGCGATGCGCAGGCTGTGGTCGCCGGACAGGATTGAATTGACGAGCGTCGTCTTGCCCGCGCCGAGATAGCCGCTGACGACGGTCACTGGCAACGGCTTCGCGGAATTTGATGAGACTGGCATCGTTTGCATCAGACAGGAAAGTGATGTCCGCCCACGACCGTTCCGAGGACCGGTATGTCTTTGAGCTCGACCGGCGGCACAGCAAGCGGATCCTTTCCGAGCACCGCGAAATCGGCCTTCTTGCCGGTCTCGATGGAGCCGATCTCGCCGTCCAGCTTCAGCGTGAAAGCCGCGCCAAGCGTGATGGCGTGGAGCGCGGCCTCCACGGATATCTTCTGGTTTTCGCCGAGCACACGGCCGCTCGGCGTCAGCCGGTTCACCGCGCACCAGGCGACGTGCAGCGGCCCCATCGGCGTGACCGGAGAATCCGAGTGGATGGCAAGCGGCACGCCGTGCCTCAAGGCGGAACCGCACGCGTCGAGCCGCATCGCGCGATCCGGTCCCATGGTGCGCTCATAGTGCTGATCGCCGAAATACCAGATGTGGTTGGCGAACAGATTCACGCACAGGCCGAGCGCTGCCATACGGCGGAACTGGGAGTCGTCGGCCATCTGACAATGCTGCAGCGTGTGGCGGTGGTCGAAACGCGGATGGCGTGCCTGCGCTTCCTCCATCGCATCGAGTGCGGCTTCCGAGGCCTCGTCGCCGTTGACATGGATGTGCATCTGCACGCCTTCGCGATGCAGGCAAACGATCTGCTCTTTCAGACGATCGGGCGGCGTGTTCCAGATGCCGTTCGGATGTCCCATGACATAGCCCGGCCATTTGAGCCGGCCAGTGAAGCCCTGGATCGAACCATCGGCCATCAGCTTCACGGCACCGAGCCGGAGCTTGTCGGTGGAGCGTTTGCGTAAGTCCGCCACGCGCCGCGCGACATCCTCCGGGGCTTGCATCATCCCGTTCAGCGCCGGCACGATACGCAACGGGAAGTCGGCGCGTACCGTCACGGCCGCGAGCTTGGCGATGTCTTCCTCGGGCAGTTCGTTCAACAGATCGGTACTCGTCGTTACGCCGACGCGCATCGCGCTGTTGGCAAATCCGCGCATGGCGGATTCGGTGCGTGCGAGCGCCCGGAAATCCACGCCAAGACGGCGCATCAGCGGAAACATCGCCGCCATTTCCTGCAGTTCGCCGTTCGGCTCACCGTCGTCAAAGCGCGCGACGCCGATCGCGTTGGTGTTCCGGTCGTAGCCGGCGAGCGCAAGCGCGGCTGAATTGACCGTCATCAGATGGAAATTGGAATGCATGATCACGATCGGCCGGTCCGCGGAGACCTCGTCGAGATGGCGCCGGTTGAGCCGCTCGCTCGGCAGGAAGATCGGATCGAACCCCCAGGCGATCAGTGGTTGGTCGGCAGGCAGCGATGCAAGCGCGCGTTTCAATCCCGCCATCACTCCGGCGATGTCGGTCAGCCCATCCCATTTCCGCCCATCCGGGTCGATGCGGTCCTGATGCCCGGCATAGGTGTAATTCCACATGGCACCAGTCATCATGTGGGCGTGACCTTCGACGAACCCCGGCATCAATACCGTGTCACGGTAACGATCGTCGCGGCGGTAATCGCCCCATGGCGCGGCGCAATCCGCATTGCCGACGGCGAGGACAAGCCCGTCGCGCACGGCAACATGCGTGGCTTCCGGCCGCGTGGGATCCATCGTGATGATCTTCGACGCGCGATAGACGA
Organism: Pseudomonadota bacterium; assembly: GCA_018240625.1. GTDB lineage: Bacteria > Pseudomonadota > Alphaproteobacteria > Rhizobiales > Xanthobacteraceae > Nitrobacter. The sequence goes on along the minus strand of JAFEFK010000469.1, from coordinate 760 downwards.
CGGTGTCCGCCATGGTTTTCCTCTCGAAATTGGCAGCCGGAGTGCAACGGGAGTAAACGACTTCCATTCATCGGGAAAATAGTATTTCCTTGGCTATAAACCTCATTTTGCCGATCTTGGGTTCTCGATGAACTTCACGTTGAAGCAGCTTCGTTATGTTGAGGCGGCCGGCCGATGCGGTTCCATCACCGATGCCGCCGAACTGCTGAGCATTTCCCAATCGTCCATCACCGCGGCGATCGATGCGCTCGAGCAGGTATTGGGCTTCGACCTCTTTATCCGGATGCCGGCAAAGGGGATTCAGCCGACGCCGTCGGGAATGGATGCACTCGGCCATATCCGAAACTATCTGGAGCAGACCAATCATCTCGACAGCGATCTTCGATCGATCGGCGGGCAGCCGGTCGGCGCACTGCGTTTGGCCTGCTACGTGACGACGGCGCCGCATGTGCTGCCGCTCATGCTCAAGGGATTCGTGCGCGATCATCCGGGTGTGCGCGTCGACCTCGCCGAGGGCGACATGGTTTCGGTGGTCGAACAGTTGCTCGCGGGCAGCGTCGACCTCGCCTGCACCTACAGCAACAGCCTTCCTGAGCAGGTGTCGTTCACGCCGCTTTTTTCCGCTCCGCCCTATGCCATCATCAGTGCTGAAGACAACCTCGCTGGGAAGTCGTCCGTGACACTGGCGGAACTGGCCGAGCGGCCGATGATCGTTCTGGATCTTCCATTCGGCCGCGATTACTACACGGACCTGTTCCAT
>JAFEFK010000468.1 GCA_018240625.1 Pseudomonadota bacterium | reverse complement strand
GCCTGATATTGAGGTTAAGTCCGGTAATGCTGGCCCAAACCGGGCCGTTTTCGGCCCAAATGAGCCGCCCCGGTTCATACCGGGCCATCGCGGACAGTTGGCGCGGCTTATACGGGAGCGACCTCTTTTCGTCAATCTTGCCCTGTAGCGTTCCCGCAGTTCGGTCGAATTGGCCAAAATCCCGCACCGAGCATATAATATAAGTGTTTCCAGCTATTTGCCCGGGAGCTAGCGCCGCGGCCGGTTCCGGGACGAATGCAGATCCATCGCCAGTTTGCCGCAGGTCCTGCGGCTGAGAGGCTAATGCGTGTCGCAGGCTATCGAACAGCTCCGGGTCCAGGCCGCACGCTTGTCGCTGCGCGGCCGTCTCGGCCTGTCCGGGAAGCTGCTGCTGCTGACGATTCCGCTGGTGATGATCGCGGAAGTCCTGATCTACGTTCCCGCCATCGCCAACTTCCGGATGAATCGGCTGAACGACCGGCTGGCGGCTGCGAATACGGCGGCGCTGGTGCTCGACGCTGCGCCATCGGGCATGGTGCCCGATTCGCTGGCGCGGCAAATTCTCGGCAGCATTGGCGCACGGGCTGTGGCCATCAAGATGGGTCAGCAACGCCGTCTGCTCGCCAGCGCCGATCTGCCGGCCGCCATCGATCATGACATCGACATGCGTACCATGACGCCATGGTCAGCCATCGTCGGTTCGTTCGAAACCATGCTGGAGAGCGGCAACCAGGCCATCCGCATCATCGGGCCGGCGCCGCGCGGCGCGCAGTTCATCGAAGTCGTCACCGACGAACTGCCGCTGCGTCAGTCGATGTACCGGTTCTCGCGCAACCTCTTGCTGGTCTCGCTGGCGATCGCGGTGCTGACCGCGGCGCTGGTCTATCTGGCGCTGCATTATCTGTTCGTGCGGCCGATGCGGCGGCTGACCGCAAATCTCGTCGGTTTCCACCAAAACCCCGAAAGCTCGGCGCGGATCATCGTGCCCAGCCAGCGCGGCGATGAGATCGGGGTTGCCGAGCGTGAACTCTCCGACATGCAGCGCGACCTCGTGTCGATGCTGCATCAGAAGAGCCGGCTCGCGGCGCTGGGGCTTGCGGTGTCGAAGATCAATCACGATCTGCGCAATCTGCTGGCGTCCTCGCAATTGCTGTCGGATCAATTGGCCAGCGTGCCCGATCCGCGGGTGCAGCGGTTCGCGCCGAAGCTGATGCGCTCGCTGGAGCGCGCCATCGCGTTCTGCCAGTCGACCTTGTCCTACGGCCGCGCGCAGGAGGCCGCCCCCGACCGGCGGATGATTGCGATCGAGCCTGTCGTCAACGAAGTGCGCGAATCGGCGGGGCTTGCGACGGACGGGTCGATCACCTGGATCAACGCGATCGAGCGCGGCCTCACGATCGATGCCGATCCGGATCAATTGTTCCGCATCCTGCTCAATCTCGCGCGCAATGCCGCGCAGGCGCTGGAAAGCCAGCCGCAAAGCGATGCCGCGACCCGGCAGATCAGGGTGACCGGCCGCCGCGAAGGTACCGTGGCGATCATCGAGGTGTCCGATACCGGGCCGGGCGTTCCGCAAAAGGCGCGCAACCATCTGTTCGAGGCGTTTCAGGGGTCTGCTCGTCCGGGGGGCAGTGGCCTCGGTCTTGCGATCGCGGCGGAACTGGTGCGTGCGCACGGGGGCGACATCCATCTGGTGGAAGGCACCATCGGCGCGACTTTCCGGATCGCAATTCCCGATCGCCCGGTGGAGTTGCAAAGTATCCGCAGCGAGCGCGCCCGCGCCTGATCGCGTGATTGTCCGCTTTCCGTGGCGTTTGGGGCCAAATTCGCCGTATGTTTTGAGTGACCGCGCGGTTTCCGGCGCTTGCCAAGGCGCTTCCGAGTCGGTAGCTATGGCTCGCTTCCGCGACGCTTATCCATCCCGGAATGCATGCAGCATCGTGGGGACACGTCACCCGCAATATCTGCGAAAAACGCGCCCGTAGCTCAGCTGGATAGAGCACCAGACTACGAATCTGGGGGTCAGAGGTTCGAATCCTTTCGGGCGCGCCACCACTTAGCTCACTCTTTTCCAAAAATGCCTTTCGCGTTTCGTTCTCAATCTGCCGGCACAGATGCCCGCAATAGCGCCTCGGCCTTGTCGACGTCGATCTTGGCGCCCAAGGCCACTTTGTTCTGCCGCAGCAGGTCGATCGCAACGTCCGTCAGACAATAAAGCTCGCAGACGATGATGAACTTGATCAGCCGGTCGACCGGCACCTCGGGCTGCGGCTTGCGCGCGCGTATTTCGGGACCGCAGAACAGCACATCGTAGGTGTTCGCCTGACCGACATACATCCCAGGCACTTCGACGCGCGGCCACCGGAAAAAGCCAAGGTCGAACACTTCAAGGCCGAGCGGTTC
>JAFEFK010000467.1 GCA_018240625.1 Pseudomonadota bacterium | reverse complement strand
CGCGACGCAGACGCTCCTGCAGAAGAAAGCCAAGAACATGCGCATCACCGTCGACGGCAAATTGCCGGACGGCGTCGGCGCGAAAGACATCATCCTCGCCATCATCGGCGAGATCGGCACTGCAGGCGGCACGGGCTACGTGCTCGAATACGCCGGCGACGCGATCCGCTCGCTGTCGATGGAAGGCCGCATGACCGTCTGCAACATGTCGATCGAAGGCGGCGCGCGCGCCGGCCTGATCGCGCCGGACGAGAAGGCCTATGAGTTCCTCAAGGGCCGCCCGATGTCGCCAACAGGCGCCGCATGGGATGCCGGCATTCGCTACTGGGACACGCTGCGCACCGATGAAGGCGCGCACTTCGACCACGAGATTCGTCTCGATGCCGCGAAGCTGCCGCCGATCGTCACCTGGGGCACTTCGCCCGAGGACGTGATCTCCATCACCGGTTTTGTGCCCGATCCTGCGAAGATCGAAGACGAAGCCAAGCGCCTGTCGAAGGAGCGCGCTCTGGCCTACATGGGCCTCAAGGCCGGCACCAGGATCACCGACATCAAGCTCGACCGCATCTTCATCGGCTCCTGCACCAACGGCCGCATTGAAGACCTGCGCGCCGCGGCGAAGGTCGTGGAAGGCCATCACGTCAACGGCAACGTCAACGCGATGATCGTGCCGGGCTCCGGTCTTGTGAAGGAGCAGGCGGAAGCCGAAGGCCTCGACAAGATCTTCATCAAGGCGGGATTCGAGTGGCGCGAGCCGGGCTGCTCGATGTGCCTCGCGATGAACCCCGACAAGCTGTCGCCGGAGGAACGCTGCGCCTCGACCTCGAACCGCAACTTCGAGGGCCGCCAGGGCTTCAAGGGCCGCACCCATCTGGTGTCGCCCGCGATGGCGGCAGCCGCCGCGATCGCCGGACACTTTGTCGACGTGCGCGAGTGGCGCTAGCATTCGACAAGTGCGAATGACCCGTCATTGCGAGCGAAGCGAAGCAATCCAGCTCTTTAGCTGCGAGCGGCTGGATTGCTTCGTCGCAAGTGCTCCTCGCAATGACGGCTATCGGCATTGAGGCAAAAAGCATCGCATCATGACCCCATCCGCACCCCACTTACCTCTGATGTCGCACTATCGCCGCTGGCTCGGCGAGACGCGCGGCCTCGCCTTTGCCGATTACGAAGCGATGCGGCAGTGGTCGGTGACCGACATCGACGCGTTCTGGCAGAGCATCTGGGATTATTTCGATCTGCAATCGCCGACGCCGCATCGCGCGGTGCTGGCGGAACGCAGGATGCCCGGCGCGGTCTGGTTTCCCGGCGCGTCGGTCAACTATGCGCGTCAGGTGCTGCGGCATGTCGCGCCCGCAGAAGCCGCCGGCGTACCCGCGATCATCAGCGCGGGCGAAGACGGCGTGTTGCATGAAACGAGCTGGCGCGACTTACAGCGCAAGGCTGCGGCGCTCGCGCTGCATCTGCGCACGCGCGGCGTCGGCAAGGGCGACCGCGTCGCAACTTATCTGCCTAACATTCCCGAGACGATTATCGCGTTTCTCGCGTGTGCCAGTATCGGCGCGATCTGGAGCGTGTGTGCGCCCGACATGGCTGCGCCCGCGGTCATCGACCGCTTCAAGCAGATCGAGCCGAAGGTTCTGATCGCCACCGATGCCGTGACCTATGCCGGGCGCAGGCATGACCGCACCGACGTGATCGCGGCGTTGCGCGGAGCGCTGCCAAGCGTCGAACATTTCATTCTGCATGGCGACAAGTCCAAGACGACGGCGGACGCCATCCTTTCGGATATCCTGCGCAACGACACTCCTGAGATCGACGCGTTCGAACCGGAGTGGCTGCCGTTCGACCACCCGCTCTGGATCGTCTATTCGAGCGGCACCACCGGCCTGCCGAAGCCGATTGTACACAGCCATGGCGGCGTCATCATCGTCGGCCTGCCACTCAACGTGCTGCATAATGACCTCGGTTGCAGCTACGATCCGAATTCGTTCGGCGAGCGCTACCACTGGTACTCCTCGACCGGCTGGATCATGTGGAACTGCCAAGTCGCGGGCCTGCTCAACGGCACCACCTGCTGCATTTTCGACGGCAGCCCCGGCGGATCAAAGGACAAGCCGGACTGGACCACGCTGTGGCGCTTCGTTGCCGACGCCAAGGTGACGTTCTTCGGCGCCGGCGCGGCCTACTTCGCCAACTGCACCAAGGCCGACGTCGATCTCGCCTCCGCAGGCGACCTGTCGCGCCTGCGCATGCTGGGATCGACCGGCTCGCCGCTCAGTCAGGACACGCAGGAGTGGTTCAACACGCGCTTCGCGGCATTGTCCCGGCTCAACGGCAGCGCGGCGCAGGCCGACATGTTCTGGGCCAACATGTCCGGCGGCACCGATTTCGCCGGCGCCTTCATCGGCGCCTGCAGAGAATTGCCGCAGCGACCGGGCACGATGCAATGCCGTATTCTCGGCAATGCGGTGGAAGCTTTCGACGAACAGGGAAACAGCGTAATCGACGAGGTCGGCGAACTCGTCTGCACGGCACCCCTACCCTCGATGCCGCTGCGGTTCTGGAACGACCCCGGCGACGCGCGCTACATCGGCAGCTATTTCGACACGTATCCCGGCGTCTGGCGCCATGGCGATTGGCTCAAAATCGGTTCGGACGGATCCTGCATCATCTATGGCCGCAGCGACGCCACGATCAACCGCCATGGGTTGCGGATGGGCACGAGTGAAATTTACTCCGCGATCGAAGCGTTACCGGAAATTCTGGACTCGATGGTGGTCGACCTCGAATACCTCGGCCGCGAAAGCTACATGCCGCTGTTCGTTGTGTTGCGCGACGGCCTTGCGCTCGACGCCGCAATG
>JAFEFK010000466.1 GCA_018240625.1 Pseudomonadota bacterium | reverse complement strand
TGGTCGGCTGTTTGGGATCGAAGCGAACGATGCGGCCGTTGACCTGGTCCAGCAAAAACAGATTTCCGGCGCCGTCCGACGACAGGGCTTGCGGCCCGGTTAACTCGACGTCCTCGGTGGCGTCTATGATGCCAACGGCGTCGGCGCCGGTTCCGCTGGAAAATTGCCGAACGAGCGTATCGTCCGCCCTGCAACCCGTCGAAAGCGCCATGATGAGTGGCGCGGTCAGAACGATTGCTGCAATTGTAATGATCGGGCCTCGATGAAACATGTTCAGCCTCAAATATTAGGTGCGTTTGCACAACGCTAAAACTTCGCCGCCGCTTATCCTTTGTGTCTTCGGCGCTATGTCGTCACCAGCATGTAATATACACTAGTAGAGCGGGTTTGACATTCGCTACCCATTTGCCGCGAACGTCGAGATGCGAATGTCAAATCCAGAACTTCACTAGAAACTTATAGTTGCAAGCGGTCCTGCGATTGAACATTCGAAAAAATACCTCCCGAAACGGATGCGAATGGTAGCGTCGGACTATTAGTCACCCCTATCCCCAATGATCCCCTTTATGGAGACGCAGATGGCGAAGAACAGGTTCGAACAGGTGGATGAAATACAGCCGGATGCGATCCTTTTGACATTAAAACGCGACGGGGACGGCGCGGTCGGGTCCGTCAGCATTCCCGCCAGTGCCACCGGAGGGCGGATTCCCCAGGATATGGTGACCGGTTTTGCGGCTGCACAAGATGCGTTTCGCAATGCAATCCGACTGGCCAATCAGTCGAAGGTCCCCGTGGTTGTTCTAGATCCGGACAACCTCTGGAATGCAGAGTGGGGTGAACTTTATCGCCCGCTCGACTGACTAATATCCTGACAACGTGGATTTTAGCCGTGAAAAGTCTCAAGCCTTGGGTTGCTCTGACGATCGTCCCGGTGCTGGCCGGGGTTTTCTCGCCTGCCTATGGCAATGATTCTATTGCAGAAATGTCGATCGGCGGACTCCAGTTCAGCCAGACCGACGCCATCGCCATGGAGAGTGAGGTCCTCAAGATCTCGCTGGATGCGGTCGATGTTCAGTATCGCTTCAAAAATGTCTCTGGCAAACCGCTCACGGTGACGGTCGCGTTTCCATTGCCTGACATCGATCTTTCCGAAGCCGAAAGCATTTCGCTGCCGTCGGCGGACCCGGTCAATTTCGTTGACTTCAAGACCAGCGTTGATGGCCAGCCCGCGGTGCTCACGATCGATCAGCGCGCGATGGTAGGAACGGCCGATGTCACCGGGCAACTGAAACAGTTGAAGGTCCCGCTGCTTCCGATCGGTTCTCGGGAACTGCGGCCGGCGGATCTGCCCGCGGCAACGCAAAAAGAGTTGGTTGACGCCAGCCTGCTGATGCCTGCGGGATCGGACGAACGCGGGCGGACACGGTATGCACCGGCTTGGCTGGTCAAGACGTCCGCGGTTCGCGAACAGACGTTTCCGGCCGATCGCCCGGTTCTTGTCGAGCATCATTACCGGCCCAGCGTTGGGAGCAGTCCCGATACGATCCTGCGCAAGGGCTTGCGTCAGAACAAGGCGTTAGCAGCTGAGGTCGCCCGCTATCGGAAAGATTACTGCATCACCGATGCCTTCCTGTCGGAACTCGACAAGCGTGCCGGCGCCGGAACGGCGAACACTTCAGGTCTGGGCGAGCGCAGGATCGGCTATGTGCTCAAGACGGGCGCCAACTGGGCAGGGCCGATCAAGTCTTTCAAGTTGATCATCGACAAGGGCGCGCCGGATCGTCTGGTCAGTTTCTGTGAGCGGCCGCTCACAGCGTCCGGTGCGGGCGGCTCCGATTTTGTCGCCACTGACTTCAAGCCCCAGGCGGATCTGAAAATTCTTGTCATCGGACGTTTCTAAAATCTTATGAAGGTCGAACGTTGCGAAACGAAGCCGCCCCTCTGCTGCCACCGATGGGTTGAACCATGCCTCCAGCTGCCCGTATCACCGATATGCACGTTTGTCCGATGGTGACCGGCGTCGTGCCTCACGTTGGTGGGCCGATCTTGCCGCCCTGTTGTCCGACGGTTTTGATCGGCGGAATACCCGCAGCGCGCGTCGGAGACATGGCTGTCTGCGTCGGCGGTCCTGACGTCATTGCGATGGGCTCGACCACTGTCACGATCAGCGGTGCGTTCGCAGCACGCATCGGCGATATGACCGCGCACGGTGGCGCCATCGTCACAGGTTTTCCAACAGTGGTGATCGGGCCCTAATCACGCCATCGGTCGCGCGATTGGCGAGCCCGGCTGCCTTATCCCCTATTTTTCCAGTTTGAAAAAACGCGCGGTTGCCGTGATCGTCGAGTTGACCGCCTTAGCTTCCTGGAGTGCTTGCGGAAACAGGATGTCGGCTGCCACGGGCTGCGGGATTGACAAAGATTGCATCGGATTCGTCGAGGCGACCGCCATCAATAGCTGCGGAGCGGCATCCGGCTGATTCCTCTGCAATCCGATCGAGAACGACATCGAGTCGGTGCCGGGCTTGAGCAGCGGAGACAAGTCCTGCACCTGACCGTTGTCTGTAATCAGCAGCAGCTTGATCGTCCGGTTGGAAAAGTTTTCGACGGTGCCCGAAAGCACGTCGCCGCTTTTGAGTTCGGTGGAATCGAGGTTAATCCGGGGCGCCCGGGTATGGTCTACGTGAAGTTCATTGATGAATTTGATGGCGGGGCATTGCTGGGTCGCG
>JAFEFK010000465.1 GCA_018240625.1 Pseudomonadota bacterium | reverse complement strand
CGTTTGCGATCGGCCGCACCTGCATCGCAACGGGATGACCGTCGAGCGTGCCCTGCCAGACCGGGTCGCCCGGGGTCCAGAGCGAGATCAATTCGTGCGCGTTGCCGACAGTCCCGTCAGCGCCGACGAAACGAATGGCGATGGCGTCGCCGTCACGGGCAACATCGAGCAGAACTTCATCCCGGTCGAGCCACACCGCTCTGCGGCCTTCACGCGTCACCGGGCGTCCGATCATCTGGCCGGAGATCTGGCGCTTGCGTTCGCCGAGCACGTGATCGATCGCGGCCGCCACAGCGGCGAGCCGCCGCGCGATCTCGCCTTCCGGCACGCGCGCCGTAAATCCTTTGGGAAACTCTTCGGCGATGAACCCGGTCGAGAGATTGCCTGCGCGCCAGCGCGGATGACTCATCAGTGCCGACAGAAACGGAATATTGTGCCTGATGCCGTCGATATAGAAAGCATCCAGTGCCTGCGTCTGCGCCTCGATCGCCGCGCCGCGCGATGGCGCGTGGGTCACGAGCTTGGCGATCATCGGATCGTAGTGGATCGAAATCTCGCCGCCCTCGTACACGCCGGTATCGTTGCGCACGGTGATGCCGTCCTGGCTCATCTCTGCGGGCGGACGATATTTGACGAGGCGTCCGATCGACGGCAGGAAATTGCGGAACGGATCTTCGGCATAAACCCGCGACTCCACCGCCCAACCCGTCAGCGTCACGTCCTTCTGCGCAATCGCAAGCTTTTCGCCGGCGGCGACCCGGATCATCTGCTCCACCAGATCGACCCCGGTGATCAGTTCGGTGACGGGATGCTCGACCTGCAGCCGGGTATTCATCTCGAGGAAGTAAAAGCTCTTGTCCTGTCCGGCGACGAATTCGACCGTGCCCGCCGAGTCGTAGTTGACCGCCTTGGCCAGCGCGACCGCCTGTTCGCCCATCTTGCGCCGCGTGGTTTCATCGAGCAGCGGCGACGGCGCCTCTTCGATGACCTTCTGATTGCGCCGCTGGATCGAACATTCGCGTTCGCCGAGATAGATCACGTTGCCGTGCTTGTCGCCCAGCACCTGAATTTCGATATGGCGGGGGTTGACGATGAACTTTTCGATGAAAACGCGATCATCGCCGAATGACGATTTTGCTTCCGCCTTCGCGAGATTGAATCCTTCGGCGACCTCCGCGGTCGAATACGCAATGCGCATGCCCTTGCCGCCGCCGCCTGCGGACGCCTTGATCATCACGGGATAGCCGATCTCGTCGGCGATCTTCACCGCATGCTTTTCATCCTCGATCACGCCGAGATGGCCCGGCACGGTCGAGACCTTTGCTTTCGCGGCCGCCTTCTTGGATTCGATCTTGTCGCCCATCGCGGCGATGGCGCCGGGATTGGGTCCGATGAACACGATGCCTGCCGCTTCCAGCGCGCGGGGAAATGCCTCGCGCTCCGACAGAAAGCCATACCCCGGATGGACGGCTTCCGCGCCGGTTGTGCGGCAGGCCTCGACGATCCTGTCGATCAGCAGATAGCTTTCCGCGGCCGCCGGCGGCCCGATCAGAACGGCCTCATCGGCCATCTCGACATGAAGCGCGTCGCGGTCGGCTTCGGAATAGACCGCGACGGTTTCGATACCCATGCGCCGGGCCGTTTTGATGACCCGGCAGGCGATCTCGCCGCGATTGGCGATCAGAATTCGTTTGAACATGTGTTTGTTTACTTGCAACCTCTGGGCGGGATCCAGCCTCACCGGCTGGTCACGCGTTTTGACATGCAACAGCGACCGTAACAAATCCGTCGCACAGAAAAACTACACAGGGCAATGGGCTTTTGAGCCGAATTGCCCCTCGTAGGGGGATTTCGCATGGGGAGGTTTTGATGCGCCGCGCCATTCTGCCTCTGTCGGCCGGGCTGGCCGCGCTATCGGCCGCCGGGGCATTCGCCCAAAATAACACGCCGCATAACCTGATCCTGTTCGTGCCGGACGGCCTGCGCGGCGGCATTGTCAAGCCGGAAACCGCACCCGCGATGGCTGAAGTCCGCGATAAAGGCATCAATTTCAAGAACTCGCACTCGCTGTTCCCGACGTTCACGACCGCGAACGCGTCGGCCATATCGACCGGCCATTACCTCGGCGATACCGGAGACTTTAGCAACACGATCTATACAGCTTATCCTGTCGAGCCTGCAGGCGGGACGGTCGTGCCGTTTCTCGAGAATGATCTGGTGCTCGGCGATATCGACAAGCATTTCGGCGGCGACTACCTCAACGAGGAGACCCTGCTGCGCATGGCCCGCGAGAGGGGATACAGCACCGCCGCCATCGGCAAACTCGGACCGACGCTGATATTCGATCACACCGACCGCGCCGATCGTTCCGGGCTGCATTCGATCGTGATCGACGATGCCACCGGCAGCGACAAGGGGGTGCCGCTTTCCGACGAAATGAAGACCGCGCTGACCAAGGCAGGCCTCCCGCTCGCGACGCCATCGCGCGGCGAGAACGGCAAGTCCGGGGACTTCAAGACACCGGGCACAACGACACCCAACACGGCGCAGCAGGCCTACATGGCCGATGCCGCCACCAAGGTCGTGCTGCCGATGTTCAAGGCGCGCAACAAACCCTTCGTGCTGGTGTTCTGGTCGCGCGATCCCGACGGCAGCCAGCACAACAACGGCGACGGGCTGAACCAGATAACGCCGGGCATCAACGGACCGACATCGCTCGCCGGCATCAAGAACGCCGACAACAACCTCGCACAGTTGCGCAAGGCGCTCGACGATCTCGGACTGAGCGCAACGACCAACATCATGATCTCGTCGGACCACGGCTTCTCGACCATTTCAAAGGAAAGCAAGACCAGTCCGTCGGCGAAAATCACCTATGCCGATACGCCCAAGGATTTTCTGCCGATGGGCTTCGTCTCCATCGATCTTGCGAAGGCACTGAAGCTGCCGCTGTTCGACCCGAACAACAAGAATGCACGGGTCCCTGACGATGCGCATCCGCGCGCGGGCAATGGCCTGCTGGGACCGGATCCGCTCAAGCCTGAAATCGTCATCGCCACCAACGGCGGCTCGGATCTGATCTATCTCCCGAACAAGGATCGCAAGCTCGCCGGCCGCGTCATCAAGGCGCTGCTCGCGCAGGACTATGTCAGCGGCATTTTCGTCGAAGACGATCTCGGACGCTTCCCCGCCACGTTGCCGTTGTCGCTTCTCAACCTGCGCGGCAAGGCCGTCACCCCTCACCCTTCGATCGTCGTCAACTTCCGCTCCTACACCAGCGGCTGCGACGATCCGACGGTCTGCTCGGTCGAGGTGGCGGATACGGTGCTGCGGCAGGGTCAGGGCATGCACGGCAGTTTCAGCCGCGGAGACACCCGCAACTTCACGGCTGCGATCGGGCCCGATTTCAAAGCCGGCTATGTCGACGAGCTTCCGGTCAGCAACGCCGACGTCGGCATGACGGCGGCAAAACTGCTGGGGCTGACACAAAAGCCCAAAGGCAACCTGATCGGCCGGGTGATGACGGAAGCCATGCCCAATGGCGTTACCCCGCGAGGCTACAAGGGCCGCATAACCTCCCGACCTGACGCGCAGGGATTGCGTACCGTGCTGAATTTCCAGCGCGTGTTGAACCAGCGCTATTTCGATGCTGCGGGATTCCCGGGCCGCACGCTCGGGCTCGAGGTTGACGGCGGCAAACAAAAAACGGCGGGGAAATAACCCGCCGTTCGTCGTCGTCGACCTGGTTTCGAGCGGCCTACATTCCGATGTCGAACACGCTCGGAAGATGCACGAGCGGCAGCGTGGCGACGCCGATCAGGCTGGCAACCAACGCCATCAGCGCATGATTGCTGCGGCGCTTGCCGCGCATCTGGCTTGCGACCCACTCCAGCACTTCGATATTGACGCCAACAGCCTTGGTCGGCGCCCAGCTCTCGATGGCTGTGTCCGGCGACAGTGCGACGCTGCGCGACGGCACCGGCAGACCCGAGGCGGAGGCGGCGTGGTGCACGACCGCCTTGGCAAAGAGATCGTCGAACAACCCGGCATCGCTGCGTTCGGCGGCCGCATCATTGATTTCAAACAGGGCTTCGGCTTCCGCCCGGCTGACCGGCTGGTCGTCCACGGCGATTGCGGTCAGGATCCGCGCGCACCAGGCGGCATCGGCAGCATCGAGCGCGCGGGAAAAATGGATGCGTCCCCTGGTGGTCGGCCCTTCCCCGGTGATGACGCCGTCCCGCACGATCGCGAGCGCGCGCGCAGCCGCGTTGCGGTCGGTTATCCCGGAGGGTTCGAGGGTGCTGGTCGGTTCGGCGAAAGCTGAGGCGGCGGACATCGGTATTTCTTCTCTTTTCTTAAGTCCCAGCAATTCCATGCGGGCGTAAACGATCGGTTAATGAATCGGCAATCGGATCGCGTCTTTTTTAATCGTCTGCCGAGAAGTTCAAGTCGTCGACCGATTGGTCGCTGTGACTGCGTCACGGTTCATCGCAGCGCCTTCCGGCGGCGGCAGGGCCGGCTTACGGCAACTTCGGGGCGAAACCTGAAAACAATGGAATTTTTCTGCCGCTCGCTACCGGATCGAAACGAGATGCCAGGGGTTCGCTCTGACGAAGAAATATCTGGCCTTTTCGATGAGACGGTTCCCTTCCCCCGCCGAGCGCCCTATACTAACCAAAGCGAGACGAAATCTCCTGTAATTTGAATAAGATGAGGTCAGACCATGACGCTTGCGATCAACGCCGATGCCCCGGATTTTGAAGCCGAGACGACCGAAGGTCACATCCGCTTTCATGAATGGCTCGGCAACAGTTGGGGCCTCTTGTTTTCTCACCCGAAGGATTTCACGCCGGTCTGCACGACTGAATTGGGCGCCGTCGCCCGGCTGAAGCCGGAATTCGACAAGCGCGGCGTCAAGACCATCGGACTGAGTGTCGATCCCGTCACCAAGCACGCCCAGTGGGCGGACGACATCAAGGAGACCCAAGGCTACGCGCCGAACTTTCCGATGATCGGCGACACCGATTTCAAGGTCTCGAAATTGTACGGCATGCTGCCGGCCAGCACGTCCGGCGACGTCAATACCCGGACCGCCAACGACAACGCCACTGTCCGCAACGTCTTCATCATCGGCCCCGACAAGAAGATCAAGCTCGTGCTGGTTTACCCGATGTCGGTCGGCCGCAATTTCCAGGAAATTTTGCGCGCCATCGATTCCTTGCAGCTTGGCGCGAAACACCGCGTTTCGACACCGGCCGACTGGAAACAGGGTGAGGATGTCATCCTCGGCGGTGCGATCACCGATGAGGAGGCGAAGAAGCTCTATCCGCAGGGTTGGAAGTCTCCGAAGCCGTACATCCGCATCGTGCCGCAGCCAAAGTAATTCGCGAGATACGCGACACAAAAAGGGACACGTGATGCGTCCCTTTTTGATTCAACAAAGACGATTGCGGTTAAATT
>JAFEFK010000464.1 GCA_018240625.1 Pseudomonadota bacterium | reverse complement strand
TTTCGACCAGCGTCACGCCGATATCGATGAGGATGACGAACGCCGACAGCACGAACATGCCGGCGAACACGCCGCCGACATCGAACGTGCCTTCCGCCTGCTGGATCAGATAACCAAGTCCTGCCGCGGAGCCGAGATATTCGCCGACCACCGCGCCCACCACGGCGAAGCCCACCGAAGTGTGCAGCGACGAGAACATCCACGACAGCGCGGACGGCCAGTAGACGTGCCGCATCAATTGCCGTTCGCTCATGCCGAGCATGCGGCCGTTGGCGAGCACGGTGGCCGAGACCTCCTTGACGCCCTGATAGACGTTGAAGAACACGATAAAGAACACTAGCGTCACGCCGAGCGCGACCTTGGACCAGATGCCGAGCCCGAGCCACAACGTGAAGATCGGCGCGAGCACCACGCGTGGCAGTGCATTCGCCATCTTCACATAGGGATCGAACACGGCGGCGACACGCGGCTGGCGCGCAAACCAGAAACCGAACAGCACGCCGCCGAGCGAGCCGATCGCAAACGCGAGTACCGACTCCCACAGCGTGATCGCGAGATGCTTCCAGATCACGCCGCTGACGAACCAGTCGATGATCTGGCTGCCGACATCGACCGGATTGGAGAAGAAGAACGGCGGCAGCAGCATGTGGCCGAACACCGGCACGGTGCTCAGGAGTTGCCACAAGCCGATACAAACCACCGCGACCAGCAGTTGCAGCGACAGCAAGCGAGCCCGACTCATGCGCCCGCCTCCGCCGGTTGTGTCGACTGCATGTAACCTTTCATCACCTCGTCCTTCAGCACGCCCCAGATTTCCCGATGAAGATCGTGGAAACCGGGATCCAGACGGATCTCGAAAATGTCGCGCGGCCGCGTCAGGGGAACTCGCCAGTCGCCGATGATGCGCGATCCCGGCCCCGCCGACATGATGACGACGCGATCCGCGAGCGCAATCGCCTCCTCGAGGTCATGGGTGACGAACAGCACCGCCTTGCGGTCTTTCGTCCAGAGATCGAGCAGCAGGTTGCCCATGATCTGACGGGTCTGTGCATCGAGCGGTCCGAACGGCTCGTCCATCAAAAGGATCTTTGGATTGCGGATCAGCACCTGTGCCAGCGCCACGCGCTTGCGTTGCCCACCTGACAGCATGTGCGGGTAGCGGCCCGCGAAACCGCCGAGCCCGACCGATGTGAGCCAGGTTTGCGCGGCGACGAGCGCATCGGACCGACGCGTGCCAGCGACTTCGAGTCCAATGGCGACATTGTCGAGCGCGGTCTTCCACGGGAACAACGCATCGGCTTGAAACAGATAACCGGCATCTCGGTTAAGCCCGTTCAAGGGTTTGTCGAAAATACGCGCAGTGCCGGCGGCAGGCCTCAGCAGCCCCGCGGCGACATTCAGCAACGTGGATTTCCCGCAACCGGTGGGGCCGACGATGGCGACGAATTCGCCGTGATCGACCGTCAGCCGTGCCTGCTCGACGGCCGTATAGATTCGTCCATCGCCGAGCCGAAACGCCACCGTCGCGTCGTCAAGCGCAATCGCCGTTGATGCTCCACCTGTCCCCACGCGCACATTCCCTGAAGCTGTCATTGCGGTTGCCTTAACCCCACGACCGGCAAAATTCAATGAGCGCCGCAGCATGACCACGGCGAGTCCGGCTTGGTAGCCCGCACGCGACGTGATAGTCCCATTTCATGAACGGCGACCGGCCATTGATCGCATTCGCGCACGTCAGCAAGAGTTTTGACGAGGGCCGCGTCAAGGCCGTCGACGACGTATCGCTCGGCGTGGCCGAGGGTGAATTCGTCGCCATCGTCGGCGGCTCCGGCTCCGGCAAGACCACGCTGTTGCGGCTTGCCAACCGCCTGATCGATCCCGATGGCGGCACCATCACCGTCGCGGGCGACGACATCGGTGCAATCGACCCGATCGGGCTGCGCCGCCGCATCGGTTACGTGTTCCAGAGCGGCGGGCTGTTTCCGCACATGAGCATCGCCGGCAATATCGGCATCACCCCGCGCCTGCTCGGCACGGCAAAGCGCGATATCGCCGCGCGCGTGGACGACCTGCTCGATCTCGTGCAACTTGACCGGGCGCAGCATCGCGACCGATATCCGCACGAACTGTCCGGCGGCCAGCG
Organism: Pseudomonadota bacterium; assembly: GCA_018240625.1. Lineage (GTDB taxonomy): Bacteria > Pseudomonadota > Alphaproteobacteria > Rhizobiales > Xanthobacteraceae > Nitrobacter. The sequence goes on along the minus strand of JAFEFK010000464.1, from coordinate 364 downwards.
CCAGCGCGTCGGCGTGGCGCGAGCGCTCGCAGCACAACCGCGCATCGTGCTGATGGACGAGCCATTCGGCGCGCTCGATCCTCTCACCCGCGATGCGCTCGGCGACGACTACCGCGCACTGCACGACAGGCTCGGCCTGACCACCATCATGATCACCCACGACATGACCGAAGCGCTGCTGCTCGCCGACCGCGTCGCTGTGATGCGCGCAGGCCGCCTGCTGGCGCAGGGCACGCCGCAGGAGTTGTCGCGCAGCGAAGACCCCTACGTCGGCGAATTGCTGGGTACGCCGCGCCGCCAGGCAGAGCGATTGCAAGCGGTGCTGCCGCAGCGAAGATCAAATTCATGATGTCTCTCGCAAAAT
>JAFEFK010000463.1 GCA_018240625.1 Pseudomonadota bacterium | reverse complement strand
TCGCTCGGGGACTCGGTGCCACGGCCCGTCAGGCCGTATGGGGAAGATGACCGTCCGGGCTGGCATGATCCACTGCTGTCGGCAGTTGCTGAGCCAAAACCTTCGAAAGCTGGTCGACCGGAATATTGAACCGGGCGGCCAACTCCCTCACCTTTTCGCTACCCAAGACCTGCTGTAGCTGGTCAGCGGTAATCGGAATGTTCTGCCCGTTGCCGATCCACGATTTGACCTGATCGCCGAGGCCGCTCTGCTGGAGCTTTGCGACAATGGCCGAAAGGCCGCCTTGGCTGCCCTGCCCCAACACCTCGCTCAGCACCACGGGGACGACGGCGGACTCAAGCTGCCCTTCGATGCCTTTCGCCGCTGGCGAATTCATCAGATTCGACACGGTATCGAGTATTCCCATCGCATTCCCCTTTTCAGTTTCGTCACCGCCGCCGTAAACCTGCGCGGGTTCCCGCTGCACCGTCAAGCCGTGACCATGCGCACTTTTTCGCGATGGACGGCGGGGCGACTGATCGAGGCGTTCAATCCACTTCGAATTTCTCGATCACGATGGTTTCCGCCAGCCCCTCGTCGGTCCACTGCCGAAACGCCGGTAGCGCCATCATGGTATCCATATACTTGCGCACCGGTGGCGTCAGATCGATCGCATATGTCCGGAAACGATGGACGACCGGCGCATACATGGCATCCGCCCCGCTGAACGCTCCGAACAGGAACGGTCCGGCGTTTCCATAGCGCTGACGGCAATCGGTCCAGATCTCCTGGATGCGCGCGATATCGGCTCGCGCGTTGTCCGACAGCGACTTCGCGCCGATCGGCCGGTGCAGGTTCATTCCGCACTCGTTGCGTAACGCCACAAAACCCGAATGCATTTCGGCAGACACCGATCTTGCGTGCGCCCTGCTGGCTGAATCCGCCGGCCACAGACGCGCTTCCGGAAACCGTTCGGCGGCGTACTCGATAATCGCCAGCGAATCCCAGACCGTCACGTCACGATCGATCAGCACCGGAACCTTGCCGGAAGGGGTGACGTCCAGAATGCGCTTCTTGTCCGCCTCGCCGGTATAGAGCGGAATGAATCGCTCCTCGAATGCAATGCCGCCCGCCTTCAAGGCCAGCCAGGGCCGCATCGACCACGACGAATAATTCTTGTTGCCGATCACGAGCGTCAGCGTCATCTCAAGGCCTTTCATGCTCCGCTGTCCTGAGCTACCCGCCGACGAAATCACGCGGCGTAAAGCTGAGATCCAGCACCTTCCATTCGTCGTATTTGGCCGCCGGCAGCATTGCGTAGGGCTGACACGCCACCAACGCTTCGACCGCTCCCTTCATCAAGGCCGGCCCCTTGGCCGACGCGCTGGCTTCGATCAAGGCGGGTGGCGCGGCAATTTTTCCGTCAGTGGTGAACGGCACGCGGAGTACGATGCGAATATTGTCGCCGGGCGCGACGGCGGTGGGCATCTTGGAGCAGGTCTTGAGATGACGGCGGAACTCCGCGGTATCCATCGACGGAATATCGGCCTTGGTAGCTTCCGCAGCGCCACCGGCATCGCCGGCATCCCCAGCCCCGACCGCGGGCAAACCCAGCAACACCCCATACTTGACCGAGATATCGGGCTCAGGCGCCGTATAGGACGGCGCAGGTTGGGGCTGCAGCGACGGCTGAAGGGCAGCCTGCTTGGAGGCTACCGGTGCGGCCACGCTTGACTGGGCTGGCGAGGAGGAAGCCGAAGGCGGCGCGGGCTGTTGCTGCACATCGGCCGCGGCTGGCTTGGTATCGGCAGCCGGCTTGCTATCTGCGACGGGCTTGTCGTCCGGAATTTGGAACACAGGCGTCGGAGGCGATTTCTGCGATTCCGGCGGAGTTTCCTTCGCCGTAGGAACCTCAGCCGGCGTCACGAGATCGACCGCGATCGACTCCTGCGGGACATAGTCGAACGGATGCGCCTCGGCCAGGAACAGGCTGGCCGCCAAAACCATGTGACCGGCAAACGACGCAGTTGCCGAGCGTATGAATATCTGCGACTCCATCTCGTCCCGGCCGGCAGCACTACCTGGCCGTTATCATAACGGCCGCCACTGATCCCGTATGCAGCTATTTTCACCTTCGGAACTGCTGCCCTTGCAGAACGAGCGCCCTTGCGTCATGGCATCGGCCCATGACCACACAAGATTCGCAGCCAACGCCCTCCCTCGAAGAGAACATTCTCAAAATTCTGACGCGCGACAGCGCCAAGACGCTGAGCGCACCGGAAGTCGCCCAGGCAATTGCGCCTGAAGCCGACTGGCACAGCCTGCTGATGCCGATCCGGCGCGCGGCCGTGGCACTGGCCCAGGCCGGGCGCCTCGTGATCTATCGCAAAGGCAAGCCGGCGGATCCTCTCGACTTCCGCGGCGTGTACCGGCTCGGCCTGCCGCGGCAGGACTGAACGCGCGGTTACTTTTCGCGCGGCGCCGGAAACAGTTCATCGCTCCGCCCCGACAGCCAGTAGGCGACCAGCCCCGTCCATTCGTGCAGGGCGACGTCGGCGCGCGCCAACCCAGCGCTCAGTCTGTCGAACGACATCGCCGCGTCGCTCCAGCCTCGCGTTCGCCAATCGACCGGATAGGCTTCGACGTCAAAGCCAGCTTTGCGAAACGCACCCATCGATCGCGGCATGTGATGGGCCGAGGTGACCAGCAGCCAGCGCTGCCCCGGTTTTGGTGCGACGAGTTTGCGGATGAATCGCGCATTCTCGTCGGTCGTTCGGGAATTGCTTTCCAGCACGATGCGCTCGGGCGCAATTCCAAAGCGCTCCAGCAAGGATCCGGCGATCGGCGCTTCGGGAACGGAGTTCTCGATCAGATTTCCGCTTCCTCCGCTGTAGACGACGCGCGCCTGGGGGAAACGCCGTGCCAATTCGAGTCCCCCAATGATCCGTTCCGCCGATCCGTCGACTTCCACGGCATTGCGCGCAGCAGAGATTTCGGGCTGGATCGCCCCGCCGAGGATGATGATCCCGTCCGGCTCGTGGCCATCGAAGTGCCACGCCGGAAAGCGCTCCGATAACGCCAGCAGCAACACGTTGCTGAGCGGCGAATAGCCAAAGATCAGCAACGCCACAATCCCGGCCGTCAGCAAGCCGGCGCCGGTGCGACGGCGCTTCAGGACCACCAGGCAAAGGCCAAGACCGCAAACAAGGGCAATCGCGTTCGACGGCAACACGATAAAGCCGAGCATCTTGGAAAGAACGAAGAACATGCGATCAATCGGTACGCGGGTTGGCGCCTTGCATGCGCGATCTCCGGCAAAAGATCAATCGCAAGATCGCTTTATCGTGCGCGGCAGCATTAATCCCACTTCGGTGCAAATCCGAAATCCGTGAGGCGTCCTTTGGCGCTGCCCATCGCCGAAATCTGGGCCATCTCGCTATCGGTCAATGCAAAATCGAAAATGTCGATATTCTCCGGCAATCGTTCGATCCGCGCTGTACGGGGGATCGCGGCCACGTTTTGCTGAACCAGCCAGCGCAGGCAAATCTGTGCCGCCGTCTTGCCATAGGCCGTACCGATCCGGCGCAGCGTTTCATCGCTTTTGATGCGACCCTTGGCCACCGGGCTATAGGCAACCACCGCCATGTCATGGCGCTGGCAGGCCTCCAGAACCTTGGCTTGATTGAGATACGGATGATATTCGACCTGATTGCAAACCAGCGGCTCCGGTGAGAGCGCAACCGCCTGCTCGATCAGCGCAACGGTGAAATTGGACACCCCGATATGCCGTGCCATGCCGAGCCGTTTCACGTTCGCGAGCGCGCCAAGGGTTTCGGCCAATGGAATTCGCGGATTGGGCCAGTGCAGCAGGACCAGATCAATCTGCGCGACGCGTAGCCGCTTGAGACTTTCCTTGACGGATCGCTCGAGATCGTTAGGCGCGAAATGCGTGGTCCAGATTTTGGTCGTGACGAAAACATCGTTTCGATCGATGCCGGACGCACGCAGGCCCTCGCCGACCTCGCGCTCGTTGTCGTACATCTGCGCGGTATCGATGTGGCGGTAGCCGAACTTGATCGCTTGCTCGACAAGGCGGCCGCAGGCCCGGCCGCGCAGCTCCCATGTGCCAAGTCCAATGGCTGGAATACGCGCACCACTGGCCTCAATGAACTGCATCCCAACTTTCTCTGGCAGACTGCTGCGAGTGAGCTGAACCTTCGTTGGGATAGTATCCCGTCTGGGACAATGCTGCCAACCGGCCGGAACGGCCCCGGCCGCGTTCAGCCGGCGATGTGCCCATCCAGGGCTTTGAAGACGGTATCGGGCGCGTGCGCCAGGACCGCGAGAAGTGCGCGCGCTGGACCGCGTGGCATTCGCTTGCCCTGCTCCCAGTTGCGGATGGTTTCAACGGGAACTCCCAGGCGCGCTGCGAATTCGATCTGGGTCAGGCTTGCCCGCTGACGCAAACCTCTGACATCAGACACAGAGACCATAGGCACCGGCATCGCAATGGGATCTGACGGTACGAGCGGAAACTCCTGCCCATCCCGGAGTTCAACGATCCGTCCATCTGCTTTCAGGCGCAAGCGCTGCATGCCCACCTCCGACTGCAGAGAGGATCGGAGATGCGCGTTAAGGCCGCGTGAACAACATCGCGATCGCTACTTCAACCCGAACCAAAGCGTCGCAATTCCGAGAAACGAAAAGAAGCCGACGACGTCGGTGACCGTGGTGACAAATGTACCCGACGCCACCGCGGGGTCGGCCTTGACACGTTCCAGTACCATCGGGATCAAAATGCCGCCCAAAGCCCCGGCAACGAGGTTACAGAGCATGGCCAGCCCGATCACGATGCCGAGCCCGGGAATCCTGAACCAGGCCACGGCCGCGACGCCGGTAATCACAGCAAAACCGAGCCCATTGACAAAGCCGACCAGCGCTTCGCGGGAAACCACCCGGAGCGCATTGTTGGGGCCGAGTTCGCGGGTCGCCAGCGCGCGCACCGCGACGGTCATGGTCTGGGTCGCGGCGTTACCGCCCTGGCTCGCCACGATCGGCGCCAGCACGGCGAGCGCGACCATCTTTTCCAGTTGTCCCTCGAACAGGCCGAGCACCGAGGACGCCAGGAACGCGGTCGCCAGATTGACGAGCAGCCAATTGAAGCGGCCCGTGGCAATGGTCCAGACGCTGTCGGACAATTCTTCGTCGCTGGTAACACCACCGAGCGCCTTGAGATCTTCGTCCGCCTCCTCCTCGATTACGTCGACGACATCGTCGATGGTGATGACGCCGACCAGCCGGTTTTCAGTGTCGACGACGGGAGCCGCAACCAGATTGTACTTGCCAAAAAAGCGCGCAACTTCTTCCTGATCGTCCATCGCCGAAACGCGGCGGCGGTTCTCGTCGATCAGGTCGGCAATCGGCACTGGCCGCCGTGCGCGCAGCAGCACATCGAGCGAGACCGCGCCCTGCCAGTGCTGGGCACTATCGACGGCATATATTTCGTAAAACCGGTCAGGCAGATCCGGCGTGTCGCGCATGTAGTCGATTGCGTGTCCCACCGTCCAGTCCGGAGGCACGGTGATGACCTCGGTCTGCATCCGGCGGCCGGCCGAATTTTCGGGATAGAACAGACTGCGCTCGATCGCGACGCGCTCCGACCGCGGCAGCTTGTCGAGAATTTCCGCCTGATCCTCGTGGTCGAGCCCCTCGAGCAATTCGACGGCGTCGTCGGAGTCGAGTTCACGGACGCCTTCGGCGACTGTCGCGGGTTCGAGCTCTTCGAGGATCTCCTCGCGGACCGCTTCATCGACCTCATTCAAAGCTGAAAAGTGGAAATCGGGGCCCGTCAGTTCGACCAGCCGCGGACGGTCTTCCGGATCGAGCGCCTCGATCAGGTCGCCAAGATCGGCTTCGTGGAGTTCCCCGACGATTGCGCGCAACAGACCTGCATCGGCGGACCGGATGGCCGCAGAGACTTTTTCGACAAATTCGCGGCGGACGTCACCGTTTTCATCCCGCATCGGGAGACGATCGAGCAGCGACTCATGGCCGCCGGCGGCATGAGCGGCCAAGTCAGCATCATCGGCCATGCCGCACCTCACCGGTTGACGGAATCGCAATCCATGTCGGGTTGTCAGGTGAGGCAATAGCCATTAGGCCATACCAAACGCAACGATAAACGTGTAGACGCGTTAGGCTGCGCCAGTCCGGAAATAGCGTCATGGTCGTGCTGAGGGTTACGCTTCTCGTCTTCGTTGCCTGGACCACCATGGCATCGGCCAGCGATTGTCCGCGCAAAGGCACCTTGGGCACGTCTCGCATCCTCGAGGTCGACGCTGCCAAGTACCCCCGTGTCGGACTTAAGAGCTTTCCTCAAACCCTTCCGCTCGATGACAAGGAAGTCGTGCTCACGTTCGACGATGGTCCGGCGGCAACAACGCCCCGGATTCTGGCCGCCCTCGCCCGCGAATGCGTTCTCGCGACCTTTTTTCAGGTCGGCAAGGGTTCGCAGGCGTTGCCGGATATCGTCAAGAAAGTCGCCGCGGGTGGCCACACGCTGGGGCATCATAGCTGGTCGCATCCACACTTGAACGCGATGAGTTTTGAAGCCGCCAAGGATAATATCGATCGCGGAATCTCAGCAGACGAAGTTGCGCTCCATGGCAAGGCGACCGACGTTCCCAGTACGCCGTTTTTCCGGTTTCCATATTTCGAATCGACGCCAGAACTGCTCGATATGCTGCAGTCCCGGGGGATCGTCGTATTCGGCGCCGATTTTTGGGCCAGCGACTGGCTGCCGATGACCCCGCAGCACGAACTGGAACTGATTACCGGTCGTCTTAAAGCGGCGCGCAAGGGGATCATCCTGTTTCACGACCCACGCGCGCAGACCGCGGCGATGCTGCCCGACTTCCTGAAATATCTGCGGGTCAACGGCTATCGCGTGGTTCATGTCGTTCCGAAGCCGAAAGACGCGGACAAGCATTTGAACGCCGATAACGGCTCGCGCACCAACTAATAGATTGGACTGGACAGGCCGTCAGGGCGTTCAATGGTTAAGGCGGTGTTCATCGCCTGGCCTGTAATTTCAGGCCGAAAACGGCGAGCGGCGGTATTTTTGGAATGACGACCAGGGCATTGAACAGGATTTTGGTGCTGGGCCTGCTGGCTGTCACGCTGGAACTCGCCGCAGTCCCCGCACGGGCTGGCGACTGCCCCGGCAACCCTGACGCCATCGGCACCTCCCGGACGTTGGTCGTGGATCCCCGCGAACATCCGCGGATCGGCACGATGCAATATTCGGAAACGTTGCCACTCAGGGATCACGAGGTGGTACTGACCTTCGACGACGGACCGCTGCCGCCGCACAGCCTCCAGATCCTCGACATCCTGGCGCATGAATGCGTCAAGGCGACCTTCTTCACGATCGGCCGGATGGCCCACGAATATCCGCAAGACCTGCGCCGCGTTCTGGCAGCGGGTCACTCCATCGGCACCCACTCGCAGAACCATCCGCTCAGCATGAACCGGATGCCGATCGAACGTGCCCGGCAGGAAATCGACGACGGCATTGCTTCCGCAACCGCGGCGCTGGGCGATCCTGCGGCGGTTGCACCCTTTATGCGCATTCCCGGCCTGCTGCGGGCGAAGGACGTCGAGGATTACCTCGCGTCGAAAGGCATTCAGGTCTGGAGCGCGGACTTCCCGGCCGACGACTGGCGGCACATTTCGGCCGATCGTGTCTATCAGCTCGCGATAAGCCGGATCGAGGCCAAGCGCAAAGGCATTCTGCTATTGCACGATATCCAGGCGCGGACGGTCGCAGCCCTGCCAAGAATTCTCCGCACTCTGAAAGAGCGCGGCTACCACATCGTGCACGTCGTGCCGGCCACACCCAATCTGCCGAAGACGCCGACCGACCCGCAGGACTGGCAGTTACATCCGACATTGGAAACGGTCGCGATCTCGCATTGGCCCAAGGTGCCCCGCTTCAGTTTTGCGAGCGCCGAGCTTCTGCCAGCTCCGGCGATTTCGAATTCCGATCTGCGCGATGGCAAGCTGATGCTGTTGCCCGAGGCGTTTGACCGCTCCCGGCGGTTCGCACGCGGCGCGGTGCCATTGCCGGAGGAGCCGCCGTGGCCGCGCCAATCGCCTGTCGTGGCGGGCAATACCACCGACGCACTTCCCGTGCCGGCGGAGAATGTATTTACGATTCAGGAGAAATCCGCGGTGCCACTTAGCGCGGTCGTTCCGCTCGCCCATCACGCCGAACAAATCGTCGAACCAGCTCGCGAGAGTGATGGAATTGCGCGGCTGATTTCGCTCGATGCGAGCGCCGCGAAGCGCGCCATACCCGGAAGCCTCCCGGTGACACAGCCGGGGCTGCACTAGCTGGTCGCAGCGAGAAAGGCCGCTCGATGCCGCGCCGCCGATCTCAATCAATCCGTCACGATCTTCGACAGGCACAGCACACAATGCTCTGGCCTACGCTCGCATGCCTGCCGCAGGTTCAACTGAGCGACAGGCGGCTTGTAACGGCCCTCGCCACTTCCGGGAACGGCTCGCGGGAGTTCGGATGCGACACGAGGCCACGACACCAAGTTCCGCGGAACATGATGCAGGCCGCTTTGGGAAAAATCGTATCTGTTGATTGTGGTGCGCTCGGAGGGACTCGAACCCCCACGATGTTACTCACTGCCACCTCAAGGCAGCGCGTCTACCAATTCCGCCACGAGCGCTGAAGGATCGGACCGGACCTGCGTCCGACCGGATCGACGGCGCCGATGTAACAAAACAATGATGCAGGGACAAGACCCGAAGGCGTCGCAATCGGTCGTTCTTCCCGGTTTGACGGCCCCTGCGCATCGCGGGCGCCGGGCCCCAAACCATATTGAAATCATGGATTTCGGAGATTTCGCTGATCTGGTACAATCAGAGGGTATCGGCCTCAGCGCGGTGCAGGCGTCAAGCCGGACCGCCAAGGCTTATCTCAAGGGTTATCTGTGGTCGGGCGCCCGTGGCAGCATCTGCTTGACTTCGACCGCGATGCGATTGCGGTTGACGACCACTACCCCGCTGGCGATCGGAAGATTGTTGGCGAGGATCTTGACCTCGTCCTGCTCGGTGGCGTCGAGCTCGATGATGGCGCCGCGGCTGAGCCGCATGACTTGATGGACGGGCATCGAGGTGGTTCCGAGAACCACCATGAGGTCGACAGATACTTTATCAAGTGTCGCCACGAATACAGACTCACGGACCATGCAAAATTGCTACGGTCCGAGATCACCACGTTATGGTTAGCCAATGGTTAATGACCGCCAGACCCTCGATTTGCGATCGTTTGGGCCACCCGCGGGCAACGTCCTCGCCTGGCAGGTATCCGACCAGCCTGTGGCTTATCCGGACGCCGTTGCCGCCATGGAGGCCCGCGCCGCGGCCATCGCGGCAGGCAAGGCCTCGGAGCTGGTCTGGCTGCTGGAGCATCCCCCGCTGTATACGTCAGGGACCAGCGGCAAGACCACCGATCTCCTTGCCAGCCGCTTTCCGCTGTTTGCGACCGGGCGCGGCGGTCAGATCACCTACCACGGCCCGGGCCAACGGGTCGCCTATGTGATGCTGGACCTCAAGCGCCGGCGCCCCGACGTACGGGCGTTCGTGGCGAGCCTCGAGGAATGGATCATCCGTGCGCTCGCCAGCTTCAATGTCACGGGCGAGCGGCGTGAGGATCGCATCGGCGTCTGGGTCAGGCGACCCGACAAGGGCGCGGAGTACGAGGACAAGATCGCCGCCATCGGCGTCCGCTTGCGCCGCTGGGTGTCCTTCCACGGCATCTCGCTCAATGTCGAACCGGACCTCAGCCATTTCGACGCTATCGTGCCCTGCGGGGTTACGGACCCACGTTATGGCGTCACCAGCCTCGTCGACCTCGGCCTCCCCGTCACCATGGCGGATGTCGACGTCGCTCTCAGGCAGGCGTTCGAGGAAGTGTTCGGCCCCTCGGAATTGCGCCTGCCGGAGACGACGACGGCCTGACCGTCAGGCCACGACAGCCTGCGGCGCCACGTCAAGCTTGCCCGCGATATAGCGGCGCTCCTGTGTAAGGCCGCCGAAGCCATAGGCATCGCCCCGGACCTCATCGACGTGCAGATAGCTCTCCGTGTGCAACGGCCCAAGCAACGCGCCCATCCGCTTGAACACCGCAGCGAGATAGGCCGCCTTTTCATCCTTGGTGTTGGTCCCTTCGGAGACATGAACGTCCAGCCAGAAGCTCGCCAGATTCTGCGCGGCGAGCGACTTGCCGCCGGCGAACCAGTCGGCCGCGTCCGCCGACTTCACGATGACGGCAGTCACCCTGGGATCCTTGTGCAGGATTTTGGCGGTGAGTTCGCTGACGGCGGCAGCGATGTCCGCCTTCAGCGACGGTGACTGGCGGGAGCTGGAATAGGTGACGGTGATGAGGGGCATGGTCCTTCTCCTGAAGATTGTGCGCCCGAAGCGAGCGCTGACAGGAAGGTAGACCTTCATCCAAGATATTGATATCTTATCGTATCGAATATCTATCATAACAAGTATTGATGATGATATGACCACCCTCGATATCGCCACGGTCCAGGCTTTTCTGCTGGTGGCCGATCTGCAAAGCTTCACACGCACCGCCGAAGTACTCGGCACCACCCAGGCTGCGGTCAGCATGAAATTGCAGCGGCTGGAGGCCACGCTCGGCAAACGGCTGGTCGAACGTTCGCCCCGTGCCGTCAACCTGACGGCCGATGGTATGGCTTTTCGACAAGACGCCCGCACGCTGATCGAAGCGCACGACCGCGCGCTGGCGGGGTCGCGCGTGATCCGGCAACAACTCGCGCTCGGCATCAGCGACCACGTCGCGGGGCCCGAACTGGTTCCGCTGCTGGAGCGGATTCACGCAACCTCCTCGGCTTTGTCGATCGCCGTGACGATCGGCTTCTCGCGATCCCTGCTCGATGCCTTCGATGCCGGCCAACTCGATGCGGTGGTGGTGCGCCAGGAAGCCGGCCGGCGCGGTGGCGAGAAACTGGCCGACGATGCGTTCGGCTGGTTCGCCGCCCCGCGATTTCAATGGAACACCGAAGAGGCTCTGCCGCTCGCAACGCTTGCGCCACCCTGCGGCGTGCGGGCGATCGCCGTGCGCGCGCTGGACAAGGCCGACCTGACATGGTCCGAAACCTTTGTCGGCGGCGGCGTCACCGCTGTCGTCGCGGCGGCGCTGGCGGGTCTTGCCGTTGCACCTCTCGCAGCGCGGCTGGCCCCGACCGGGCTGATCGATGTCGGACGCTCGCTCGGACTGCCACGGCTCGGCGCGTCGAAAGTCATCCTGCATTCGCGGGTCAGCGATCCCGTGAAATTGACGGCGCTGCGCACACTCGCCGCGACCTTCCGAAAGGTCGCGACGGCGGCCTGACCTGCTACACGGTCGGGAGTTGCGAGAAACGCTCGCCCGGCCGAATCAACTTTTCGGCGTTCGCCATCTCAGGCTGATCCTCGACCGCATCGACGCGCGCGGAGTCCGGCCCCTGCAGGCAACGCGTCGTCATCTCCGCAACGGCATCCGCCGGTCCGGCAAACAGCGCCTCGACGCTTCCGTCACGGCGGTTACGCACCCAGCCGCTAATGCCAAGCCTGATCGCTTCGCACATCGTCCAATAGCGAAAACCGACGCCCTGGACGCGACCGCGGATCGTAACCTGACGAACGACATCGCTCATCTAGCGCTTCAGTCCGAGAAAAGCCGCGCCGCGCTGTTTCACCGTGGCGTCTCGGGTGACGCGGCTCATCAAATCCGCAGACGCCAGACCCTTCAATTGCTTTGGCGCAGCTCCTTCGCGCACGGCCTTTAACGTCTCAAATACCGCCTGTGTCGCAGCCGCGATCGGCGCGTGCCCTTGCACCGCGATGCGGACGCGCTGGCGCTCGAGGAAATCTCCGCCGGTCATGTCCTCCGTCGGATTGCCGAGCACGATCGGCAGCGTGGTCGCCGAAGCCATCGCCTCGAGGTCCGCGCGCGTCTTGACACCGGTGAACATCAGCGCAT
>JAFEFK010000462.1 GCA_018240625.1 Pseudomonadota bacterium | reverse complement strand
TCTCGTCCGGCGTCAAGGTATTGGTGCTTGCCGTCATCGTTGGGATCGGATCGACCCTGTTCTCCCAGTTCACCTCGGGGTCCGGCGGTAACCAGCCGACTATCGAAAATGCGATGGCACTGGTGCTCGCGGCCCTCTCGTTGCTTGGCCTCGGTATCTTCGGGCCGGGAATTGCCAACGGCATTGTATCTGGCGGTCCGCAACTTGGGGCCGGTGCGGCCGTCGGAACCACGATGGCCGCAGGTGGTGTGGTTGCCGCCGGAGCAGCACTCGCAGCAGGCGGGGCTGCTCTCACCGGCAGCATGGTTGGAGGCGCGGCGAGGGGAGGCAGCGCGCTCATAGGCGGCGCGGCATCCGCCTTTCGGACGGGCGCGCAGACCGGGGAGGCGGGCGCCACTTCGGCAGCGAGTCCCCTGCGATCGCTGGCCGCCCGCTTTGGCAGATCAAATGCCGCGGGCGATGAAGCCGGCGGCGCGGATGCGTCATCTGGAGGCGCACCCGCCTGGGTTCGCCGCATGAAACGTGGACAGGCTGTCAGTCATGGTGTCTCGGCGACGACGCAGGCGCTGCGGTCCGGGGATCGCGGCGGAGGTGGGGCCTCCGTCGATCTCAAGGATTCAGAGCGCTGAGGTCAGCACCGTCGGAGCACCTCTCAGAACTCTTCAAACGTACCAAACGCTACTCACGCCCGATTTCTCGTACGTCGAGGTCAACATGTTCAAACGATCGGCCGTTCATTATGGCCGCACACCTCAGCCGGTTACGCCTTACCAAAAAGCCGCGCAGGTTTGGGATGACCGGATCGGCTCGGCGCGTGTCCAGGCCAGGAATTGGCGCTTGATGGCCTTTGGTTGTCTGTTCCTCTCTGCCGGCTTCGCCGCTGCTCTCGTCTGGCAGTCAGCACAGGGGTCCATTACGCCTTGGGTCGTTGAAGTCGATCGCCTCGGCGAAGCAAAGGCGGTCGCGCCAGCAAATTCGACCTACAAGGCAACCGACCCGCAAATTGGCTTCCATCTCGCCCGCTTCATCGAACATGTCCGCGGCCTCCCGATGGACGCCATCGTGCTACGCGAGGATTGGCTTCGGGCGTATGATTTCACGACCGATCGCGGTGCCGCCGCGCTGAACGACTACGCCCGCAACAACGATCCCTTCACAAAAGTCGGGAAGATCCAGGTCGCCGTCGAAGTATCCAGTGTCATCAGAGCTTCGCCCGACAGCTTCCGTATCGCCTGGATCGAACGCCGCTACGAGAATGGTCAGCTTGCCGCGACCGAGCGGTGGAGCGCCATCGTCAGCGTTGTCGTGGAACCGCCGCGCGACATCGATCGGCTGCG
>JAFEFK010000461.1 GCA_018240625.1 Pseudomonadota bacterium | reverse complement strand
GTGCGGCTGGCCGCCACCGGCGCTTCGCAGAACGGCGTGATGCGCGTGAGCGCGATTGAGGCGGCGCTCAAGGCCAACTGGTCGCCCGCCGCGCTGGATTCGATCAAGGTGTCGGACGCGGGCATGATCGCCGATATTCATGGGTCGGCGGCCTATCGCGCCAACCTCGTCAAGGTCATGGCCCAACGCGCGGTGCAGCAGGCGGGTTAAAGCGTTTTCGAGCGAAGTGGCACCCGGTTCGCGTGAAGAAAACGCGTCAAATCAAAAACATAGAGTCCCGCTTCTGATTCCATCAGAAGCGGAAAGGCTCTAGGCCTGGCTAACGCTCTCATTCAGGAAACAGGCGGCCTGGTGACGGGGGCCTGTTTCCCTGAGCTTGGGTGCTTCGACCTTGCAGCGGTCCATCACATAACGGCAGCGGGTGTGGAAAGCGCATCCCGAGGGAGGATTGATCGGACTGGGCACATCGCCTTCGATCAGCGGTGCCGTATTCCTTTTCTTGGGGTCAGCGACCGGTACCGCGGCGAGAAGCGCCTGGGTGTAGGGGTGCCTCGGATTTGCGAACAGCTCGGCCTTGTCGGCAATCTCGACGATACGTCCGAGATACATCACGGCGATGCGGTGGCTGATGTGGGCGACCACAGCCAGGTCATGGGCGATGAAGAGATAGGACAGGCCCTTGGCGCGCTGCAGATCGATCAGGAGGTTGATCACCTGCGCCTGGATCGACACGTCAAGCGCGGAGACCGGCTCGTCGCACACGAGAAGGCTCGGCCCCAACGCCAGCGCTCGCGCGATGCAGATGCGCTGGCGCTGGCCTCCGGAAAACTGGTGCGGAAAATTCTGCATCTGATCGGGCCTTAATCCGACCTGCTCGAACAATTCCGCGACGCGCTCCGCTTTGGCGCGGCCGGTAGCAATGCCGTGAACGGCGAGGGGCTCCGCCACGATATCGCCGGCCTTCATGCGTCCGTTGAGCGACGCAAACGGGTCCTGAAAGATGATTTGCATCGAGCGCCGGTATGGCCGCATCTCGGGTTTGCCGAGCCGAGCGATATCGTGGCCGTTGAGCTTGATGCTGCCGGACGTCGGCTGAACGATGCGCATGATGCAGCGCGCGACCGTCGATTTTCCGCAACCGGATTCGCCGACGAGCCCAAGCGTTTCGCCGACGCCGAGCGTCAGGCTGACGCCATCGACGGCCTAGCCTTTGCCGACCATGCGCCGCAGGACGCTGCTCCCCACGGGATAGTGTTTTGTAAGATCGGTTACCTCTAACAGGGCAGGGCTCTCGGTCATGGTAGGCTTGCCGTTTCCGCTGCCCGCCAGCAGGCCGCTGTATGATCGGGGCTCAAAGCCTGCAATGGTGGATATTCCTCGTGACAGCGTGCGATCGCCAACTGACATCGTGGCGCGAATGCGCAACCGGCTGGAAGTCGCGTCAGCGACGGCACCGTACCCGGAATTTCGATGAGACGTGCCTGATCGGGTGTGTCGGCTGACGGCACCGCCGGTATCGATGCCATCAAGCCGCGGGTGTAGGGATGTCTCGGATCTTCGAATAGACGTTCGACCATCGCCTCTTCGACCTTCTTTCCCGCGTACATGACGATCACACGCTGCGCGGTCTGAGCGACGACGCCGAGATCGTGGGTAATCAGGATGAGCCCCATGCCGAATTCTTTCTGAAGGTCCAGCATCAGGGCCAGGATCTGCGCCTGGATCGTGACGTCGAGCGCGGTGGTGGGTTCGTCCGCAATCAGCAGTGCGGGCCGGCACGAAAGTGCCATCGCGATCATCGCACGCTGCCGCATCCCACCCGAAAGCTGGTGTGGATATTCCTTCGCCCGTCGCTCTGGTTCCGGAATGCGAACAAGATGCAACATCTGGACCGCCTGTGCCCATGCCTCCTTGGCGCCGATTGTCTGATGCAGCCGGATGGCTTCGACGATCTGATCACCGATCCTCATCACCGGGTTTAATGACGTCATCGGCTCCTGAAAGATCATCGAGATGCGGGAGCCGCGGATCGCTCTGATGCCGGCATCGTCGAGGTCGAGCAAGTCTTTGCCCTCGAGCACAATCGAGCCGCCGACGATGCGTCCAGGTGGATCCGGCACGAGCCGCATGACGGAGAGCGCCGTGACGCTCTTGCCGCAGCCGGACTCTCCAACGATCGCGAGGGTTTCGCCATGGCCGACCGAAAACGAGAGGTCGTCGACAGCCTTGAACAGCCCGGAGTTCGTGAAGAAAACCGTGCGCAGGTTCTTCACGTCGAGAACCGCATCTCCGCTTTGTAATGGTTTCATCAGCCGCGCTGCCTCGGGTCGAGAATGTCGCGCAGCGCGTCGCCGAAGAGATTGGTTCCGAAAACCGCGAGGCTGATCGCGATCCCGGGGAATATGACGAGCCATGGCGCGACGCGAACGTACTCGGCTGCCGATTCCGATAGCATCCGTCCCCATGAAGGGTAGGGCTCAGGAATACCCAAACCCAGGAACGACAGCGATGCCTCGGTCAGGATGGCCGAGCCCAACTGAGCCGTCGCAAGAACGATCAAAGGCGCCAGGGTGTTCGGTAGAATGTGCCGAAACACGATGCGCATCTCGCCCATGCCAATGGCGTTGGCTGCCTCAACGAACGGCAATTCTCGCAAGGCCAGCGTATTGGCGCGTATGACGCGGGCGACCGAAGGAACGAGTGGTATCGCAATCGCAATGATCACGTTCTGGAGCGATGGGCCGAGCGCGGCGGTCATCACCAGCGCCAGAACCAGCAGCGGCAGAGCCTGCAGGATATCGATGACGCGCTGGAACACCAGATCGATCCAACCCGAAAGATACCCAGAGGCGAGACCGATCAGGACTCCGATGGAGCCTCCAAGTGCGGTCGAACCGAGACCGACGGCCAGCGAGATGCGCGAGCCGTGGATGATGCGGCTCCAGACGTCGCGGCCAAATGAATCCGTCCCCATCCAGTGAACGGCGCTTGGGGCTGCGAGTGCGTGGACAGAATCCACGCTGAGCGGATCGAATCTGCAGATGAGATCCGCGAATATGGCAGCCAGCACGAAGGCGACCATGATGACGAGGCCAATCGTCCCGAGGACGTGCCGGCTCGCCATGAATGCATATTTGCGCCAGCCGCGCGTTGCATTGGCGCCCGCGCGTCTCAGCTCGATATCGTAGTTGACTGTGGCCAATGACTTGCCTCGATCTCAGTCGGTGTATCTGATCCGCGGATCGAAGACCGCGTACAACATATCAACGGTAAAGTTTGCCAGCACCACGATCACCGCGCAGAACATCACGAGGTTCTGGACGATCGGATAATCGCGCCAGCGGATCGCCTCGACGAGGAAACGCGCGATACCTGGTATGTTGAAGACCGTCTCGGTGACGATCAGGCCGCCGAACAGAAAAGCCGCCTCGATCCCGATGACAGTGATGATCGGAAGCATTCCGTTTTTGAGCGCGTGACGGAAATTGATCGTGCTTTCGGATGCGCCCTTGGCGCGCGCCGTCCGGATATAATCCTGCCGCAAAACCTCGAGCATGGACGAACGCGTGATGCGCATGACGAGGGCGGCACTGCGAAATCCGACCGCCATCGCGGGTACGCAATAGATCGCGATCGCCTGGCCAAAACTTTGTGGATTGGGGGTGTAGAGCGGCATTGTTCCGAACAGGGATACCGAGGCCATTAGAATCAGCAGACCCAGCCAGAACGCGGGGAGCGACAGACCGCTGAGGCTTACGGCGCGCAGCAAATAATCCAGCCGGCTGCCTTGCTTGAGTGCACTGAGAACGCCGAGGGGAACGCCAATTGCGGTCGAGAATAGCAGAGCAAGGCCGGCCAGCCGCGCGGTGATCGGGATGCGCGGCAGGATTTCATCCAGCGCGGGCTTCTCGGACACATAGGAGTATCCGAGATCCCCGTGAAGCAGTCCACCGATCCAGTGCAGATATTGCACCACCATCGATTGATCGAGCCCGAGGTCGCGCTCGAGGTTTGCCTTGTCCGCCGGATCGACATAGCCGGCCGCGTCGAACAGAATGTCGACGATGTTGCCGGGGACGATCCGCAGCAGGACAAAGATGATGACCGATATCCCGAACAGGGTGATCAGCATCAGCGCCAGGCGGCGAACAATATATCCAAGCACCCGACTGCTCCGGTTGGCGCGATACGGCTCGGTGCGTCCTTGCGGCTATTTATCGAGCCACAGGTCCTCGTAACGGTAGCCGCTGTAGGAGCTGTTCACCATGACAGTGACTCCCTTCACGTAAGGCTGCCAGCACGTGCCTGTACGCGAATGATAGATGATCGGCCGCGCCACGTCCTCCTGAAGTTGCTTGTCGATTTCCCAGACCAGCTTCTTGCGTTTGGTCAGATCGGTCTCAAGAGATTGCTGATCGAACAGCTTTTCGATTGCCGGGTTGCAGTATTTTGTATAATTCCGCTCGGAATTGCAGGAGTAGTTTTCGTAGAATGCCTGATCGGGATCGTCGAC
>JAFEFK010000460.1 GCA_018240625.1 Pseudomonadota bacterium | reverse complement strand
TGCTTGGCAGCTTCAAATTCGCGATGTCGCTGCTCGACAGCGCACCGCCCGCGTCCCTCCACGAAAGCAGCGCAACCTTGCCGCCCGCTGCGAAGCCGCCGGCAGATGCCGCAGCCAAACCAGCCAATCCTGCGTCAGCCCCGGCGATGCCTTCGATGACCTCGCCCACGCCGATTGACCGGCAGTCGATGAATTCGCCCGCCCCCGGCGGCATTGCGCCGGCCGCGGCAGCTTCCGTGCCAAACGCCGCGCCCGCCAGTCAGCCGGAACTTCCGCTTGCCGACGTGACCGGATCGATACCGGCCGTGGCCGCATCGACTCCGGAAGGGAAGTTCGCGCCCATCACGATTCCCGCTTCGGAAAAGCTCCCCGACGGAATCGGAGGACCGGTTCTGCGGACAGCGGCGCTCCATGGTGACGCCACGGCGGCCTACGAAATCGGCACTCGCTATGCCGAGGGCAAAGGCATCGCCACCGACTACCGCGAAGCTGCAAAATGGTACGATCGCGCGGCACAGGCTGGCGTCGTGCCGGCGATGTTCAGGCTCGGAACCCTCAATGAGAAGGGTCTCGGCATGAGCAAGAACATCGATGCCGCCCGCCGCTACTACATGCAGGCAGCAGAGCGGGGCAATGCCAAGGCCATGCATAACCTCGCGGTGCTCGACGCCGACGGTGGCGGCAAGGGACCAAACTACAAGAGCGCTTCAAACTGGTTCCGCAAGGCGGCCGAACGCGGCGTCGCCGACAGCCAGTTCAACCTCGGCATTCTCTACGCCCGCGGTATCGGCGTCGAACAGAACCTTGCGGAATCCTACAAGTGGTTCAGCCTCGCTGCCGCCCAGGGCGACGCCGATTCCGGCCGCAAACGCGATGACGTGGCCAAGCGCCTCGACCCGCAGTCGCTGGCCGCCGCGAAACTGGCGATCCAGACGTTCACCCCCGAGCCGCAACCCAATGACGCTGTCAATGTTGCAAGCCCGGCCGGCGGATGGGATGTCGCGGCCGTGAAAACCCTGGCAAAGACTGCATCTGCCCGGTCCGCCACGACCAGGCGGGTCACGCGTTAATCTCAATTCTTCACCAACTTCGGATGTGAGCGGCGTGCCGGGTGGAAAAGCCCGCACAGCGCGGATTCTTTAGTCCCTCCTGCTGATGATTTCGGTTATGCAGGGAGACGGTATGGCTCTGCCCGCCGTCAAAACTCCATTGCCGCGAGCAGTTCCGGCCTGTCCGCGGCGCAATCCGAAGCGAACGCGCGTGCAGCTCTTTCTTCCGATCGCCGATCTTCCGGTCAACGTGTTCCTCATCCTGGCGATGGGTGCTGCGGTCGGTTTCGTATCGGGGATGTTCGGGATCGGCGGCGGCTTCCTGATGACCCCGCTGCTGATCTTCGTCGGCATCTCGCCCGCGGTCGCCGTTGCGTCGGTCGCCAGCCACATTGCGGCCTCCTCCTTTTCCGGCGCGTTGTCTTACTGGCGCAAGCGCGCGATCGATCCCACGCTGGCGCTGGTTTTGCTGAGCGGCGGCATCGTCGGAACGACGCTCGGGGTGTGGACATTTACGCTGCTGCGCTCGCTCGGCCAGCTCGATCTGCTGATTGGGTTGTCCTACGTGGTTCTGCTGTCCAGCGTCGGCGGAGCCATGTTCTGGGAGGGCCTGCGCGCCATTCTCCGCGCCCGGCGCGGCGTACACATCCCGCTGCGGCGCTCCGGCAGCCACGGCTGGATCCACGGTCTGCCGCTGAAAGTCAGGTTCAAGCGGTCCAAAATCTATCTGTCGGTTATTCCGGTGGTGGCCATCGGCCTCACCATTGGCTTCATCGGCGCCATCATGGGCATTGGCGGCGGCTTCATCCTGGTTCCCATGTTGATCTACGTTCTGCGCGTCCCGACCTCGACCGTCATCGGCACCTCGATGGTGCTGACCCTCGTCACCATGACCTTCGCGACCATGCTGCATGCGCTGACGAACCACCTCGTCGACGTCGTGCTGGCGTTGATCCTGATGGTCGGCGGCGTGACCGGTGCACAATTCGGCGCCCGCGCGGGACAGCGTATCCGCGGCGAACACCTGCGGCTGCTGCTTGGCCTGTTGATTCTGGCGGTCGGAATCCGTTTTGCGATCGAACTCGTGATCCGCCCTGACGAACTTTACACCCTCCGCGAAACCTCAGGTGGCGTATGAGGCCGCGTGCAACCCGCTTTGCGACGGGGCTGGTGCTGCTGTTTTGCGCGCTCGTTGTAATCAGCGAGGCGCAGGCGGAGCGACTGATCGTGTCGGTGTCGAACCATCGCGTGACGGTGACGCCGAATTATTCCGGCGAGGAACTGGTGCTGTTCGGATCGGTGGAGCGAGACAGCGCTGCGCCGATGCCGTCCACGGGCTACGATCTTGTCGTGACGGTCAGCGGCCCGCCCGCCGATATGGTCACGCGCCGGAAGGAACGCCGGTTCGGTATCTGGGTGAATAACGACTCACGGCAATTCCTCAAGGTGCCGGCCTATCTCGCGGCGTTCACCAACCGGCCGCTGGACAAGATCGCTGCGCCGGACATCTTGCGGCGGCAGCAGCTCGGACTGAACAATATATTGCTGACACAACGCGTCGGTCCCGACTACGCCGACGTGGTGGCGAGCGATCCGTTTCGTAACGCTTTCATACGGCTGCGCACCGAGCACGGACTGTATCGCGAAAACACATCCGCGGTGACGTTCCTGACGCCGACCCTGTTCCGCACCGGCATTCCGCTTCCCGCGGAGGTGCCCATTGGAACGTATCATATCGGCATCAAGCTGCTCGCCGATGGCGCGCTGGTGACGAAGACCGATACGGCATTTGAGATCGTCAAGGTCGGCTTCGAACAGTTCGTCGCCACCGCCGCGCGCGAACACAGCTTTTTCTACGGGCTCGCAACCGCACTCATGGCGCTGATGACGGGATGGATGGCGTCGATCGTCTTCCGCAAGGACTAACGGTACGAGCCGTGGCACGACGAACGCGACGTCATCGGCACGATGACGGTCAGAATTGCCGACCCTGCGTCGATGCCAGCATTCACGCGGTCAGTAGCACCGCGTCGCCGCGATCGCGTGCATGCGGCTGTCGCCGAGAACGTGGGCGATAAAATCCGGCGAGCGAAAGATTTTAGCAAACGCCCGGTCGCGAATGCTCAGGCCGCCCGCGTAGGCCCCGAACGCCGGCATGACGGCGCATATCCCGTCGCTCGCGAAGCAGCGCCGCTCCATGGAACGGCCGCGCGTGGAAACCCGTGCCTTGGGATGGAGGTGCCCTGCGATTTCACCGGCAGCGCCGGTCGGCTCATGACGAAACACGATCGCGCCGATCGCAATGTCGCTCGCCACAGCGCCTCCGAGATCGGACGGCAGCGCCGGATCGTGATTGCCGGAAATCCAGATCCAATCGCGGCGCGCTTGCAAGGCCGACAACGCTTCGCGGTCCGGCGTGGACAAGCGTTCATGGGCGTCGCGGTCATGAAAGCTGTCGCCGAGCGCAATCACGGTGCGCGGATTGTGCCGCGCGATGACGGCTGCCAGTCGCCCGAGCGTCGCCACCGTATCATAAGGCGGCAGCAGCACGCCGCGCATGGCAAAGCTGGAACCCTTTTCAAGATGCAGGTCCGAGACGACGAGCAGGCGCTCT
>JAFEFK010000045.1 GCA_018240625.1 Pseudomonadota bacterium | reverse complement strand
GCGATCGTCCTCGGCATGATCGGCATCGCGATGATCTGGATAGCGAACAATCGCGTCAAAACCGTCGATGGCAAACCGGCCTTTCATCTCGCTGATAACAGCGTCGCGAAACTGCCTGTAAGCAGTCAGATCGTCACGGGCGGCAGACTCGCCGTGTCGAGGTAATTCACTATGGAATGCTGCACAATCGCTCCACGGATATCACCATCGCGGTGGTTCTTCCGCCGAACGGCGTCATGGCGGAATCTCAGGTTGCCACAAGCCTGCGGGAAGCCGGCTTGTTGAGCGGCGTACGCGCAGTAACGCTGCCGAATTTCCACGACCTCGAAACCCGCTTTGGCGCAGTCCGCGCAATCGAAATGCGGGTTGACGCTGACGGGCGCTGAAAACAATGCCTCGCGTTTCGATCGCGCTTCGACAACCCCGCCGTCTATTTGATGGGCTGGAGTTGCGATGCCACGGGAGCTCAGCCGAGTCCCATCGCCCTCGCCTGCGCGCTCGACACCTTCAAAATCGATGGGACCCTCGCGTCCACCGAAGCAGACGCTTTCATGCGCGCGCGCATGAACCAACCCGCAAATTGTTCGGCACAGCCGGTTTCGCAAACATACGACACGCGCTTCCATAGCGTCTCGCCACTGTCGCGCTGGTCGCGTCCCGCGGCCAGGACGCACTTATAATTAAAGCCGAAGCAACAACATTGCGGGGGCCGATTGCCTGTTGCGACGATGGTATAAATTCTCGCAAAGCGGTTCGCTGCCGCCAAGTGTTCTGCCTATGATCCACACGCCACGCGCTTCGTTAAAACCTTACAATGGTTTGAACGGGGCCCTCGCGTCCCGTTTTATTTGCCTCACCGCTGCCCGAGCTGGGCGACCGCGGCATTCCAGAGCGTCCAGATCTCAGCCGTCTGCTCGACGGCAGTGTGCACCATGACGAGTTTGGAGACCGGATCGACACAGATACGCTGTCCAAGCGCGCCGAACAGCGCGAACTGCCGCTGCCCCCAGGGCAGCAACCACATCAGATAGCCGTATCCGAAATCGTGCGTGGCCTTGCCTGGCGCGAGATAACCATCCGAGGTGCGCACCGTCGTGGCGTCGATCATCCATTGCGCCGGAACGATCTGCCGGTTACCCCATGCGCCGTCATGGGCAAGCAGACGTCCGAGCCGCGCATAATCGCGCAGCACAGCGTTGAAGAAGCCGTGCGCAACCTCATGGCCCTGCGCATCCACCATCCATGTAGCATCGGCCTCCATGCCGATCGGCGCCCACACCTTGTCATGCAGATAATCGGACATCGATGTATCGACGGCGGCGCGGAGCACCGCACCAAGCACGTCGGCTTCGACACTGGCGTAATAGAACCGCGTTCCCGGCGGCGCGATCCGCCGGTTGAACTGCGCCATGCTGCCGACCGTGCCCTTGTTGAAGAACCGGCCACCTCGCACCATATCGATCCACAAACGATCGAGATCGCGGCCGTTGTCACGCTCCTCGCCGAAATCCACACCCGACGACATATGAAGCAGCGCGCGCAGCGGCGTGTTGCCGTATTCGGTGCCGTTCAGCCCGGCCACATAGGTTTCGGCGGTATCGTCGACCGATCTGATCGCGCCATCTCCTGTTGCTATGCCGATCAGGAGGCCGGTGATGGTTTTCGCCATCGATTGCGACATCAGCCGGTCGCGATCTGTACGGCCGTATTGATAGTGTTCGAACAGAATTTCGTCGTCCCTCGCGATCAGCAGGCCGGTGACGGGGTTGCGTGACAGGTAGTCGGCAACGGACGACGGCTGGCCTTTATAGGTGTAGCGAAGTTCGGCCGGCGTCCGCTTGAACTGCCAAGGTGTCGTGGCCCGCGCGATGCGATGCACCGGAAAGATCTCATCGAAATGGCTGAACGCGCCGACGCGATATTTCGGCGATAGCGGGTTGCCCGGCTGGTGGGAAAGCCCGGGGTCCTTGATTGGATAATTCTCCGCTGCGCCATAACGTTCGGCGTCCGGCCCCGAAGGTGAAAAGACCGGGCCTGCCTTTACCGCCGCTTGCGCGCCGTCGGCCTGCGCAAAACCCCCGGACGAACTCACCGCCGCCGCGGCACAACCCGCGAGCACGGCGCGGCGAGAAAGAATGGGTAAAGGCCGGTTGGACATTCGATCGGCATTTTGGTGCTGCTGCTGCCGGTTTGGCAATGGATACCGATCGCGCGGACGAACTTATCGTGCCGCCACCAGCGGAGGCTCGGACGGCCGGATCAGGGCAAACGCGACCTGGATCACACCCGCGCTGAGCCCGACAGCCACGCCGACCCGCCAGGCCAGATCGTATGAGCCCATAGCGTCGTACAGCACGCCTCCTCCGTACGCACCAAGGAAGCTGCCGAGTTGATGGCTCATGAACGCCAGTCCCTGGATCATGGCCTGCCACTTCAGCCCGAACATCTCGGCCACCGCGCCGGCAACGAGCGGACTGACGCCGAGCCATAGGAATCCCATGATCGCCGCGAACAGCAGCGTGCTTTCCGGTGTCGGCGGCAGGATGAAATACCAGGCGAGCGCGATCGACCGCGTGATGTACATGCCGCCGAGCAGCGCGAGCTTGTTCCAGCGTTGACCGGCCCAGCCGAAAAACAGGCTGCCCAATACGTTGAAGCCGCCGATCACGCCGAGCGCCTCCGCGCTCAGCATCGGATTCATGCCGCAGATCGCGAGATAGGACGGCAGGTGCGTGGTGATGAAGACAAGCTGCATGCCGCAGACGAAATAGGCGCACGTCATCACGATGAACGACGGATTGCCGAATGCGGTCTTTACCGCGACACTCGCTGACGTGTTTCCGATGTCGTCGGCAGACGGTTTCGGCAACGGAATATTGTCGACCTTGCCGGCGAACCATGCGGCGGGCAGCAACAGCAGCGACAGCACCACGAAACCGGCGATCCCGATGCGCCAGCCATAGCCTTCACTGAGAATCTGGCCGAGCGGCGCGGCCATCAGCGCGCCCAGCGATCCCGCTGCCGATACCATGCCCAATACCGTGCTGCGCACCGTCACCGGCACCGCGCGCGTCGTTACCGACATCGCGATCGCTGCGGCGGTACACGCAAGCGACATCCCGATCAGCACGCCCGCCCCGATCATGATGCTGAACAAGCCGTGCGCCGTCGCCATCAGCGTGAGGCCGGCGATATACAGGGACGCGCCCGCCATCATGACCGGCCGAAACCCATAGCGCGTGGTGAACGCGCCAGCGAACGGCTGCAGAAATCCCCATGCCAGGTTTTGCACCGCGATTGCCAACGTGAAATCGGACACCGAAATCGCAACGTCGTGGGTCAGCGGCTGCAGGAAAATGCCGAGACTTTGGCGCAAGCCCATGCTCAGGCTGAGCATCAGCGAGGCCCCGATCAGGATCGGGAGCGTGGGCCGAAGGGCGCGCAGCAGGGCCATGGCTCTTATCCATTTTTTTCTGATCGGGGCGCTACTGGAATCGCGACCGGGATTGATTACACAGACCTGTGTAATTAAGATGCGGGATAGCGCCGGAGTCAAGCGGCAATCCCGAAGGCCAATGTCATGGCACCCCCACCCGT
>JAFEFK010000459.1 GCA_018240625.1 Pseudomonadota bacterium | reverse complement strand
CCTGATTTTCGGCAACGACGCGGTTGACGTTTTGCAGCGTTGCCCGGATCGATTCGGTCACGTCCTGCAGAGCGGCCGGATCGGCGGTCAGGATCGGAACGCCGTCCTCATCGAGAGGCGCAGGCGGGGCCGCAACCTGACCACCCTTCAGGGAAATCGCAGCAACGCCGGTCAGTCCTTGGAATTCAAGCCCGACAACCGTGTCCTTGCGGATCGGCGCGGCATTCTCGACCATCGCCAGCGCAACCACCCGGCGCGGGTCGTCCAGCTTGACCGAAACCACCTCGCCCACGCGGATGCCGTTAAAATTGACGCTGCCGCCATTGCGCAATCCCGAAGCCGAACCCTCGAATATGATACGAAGCGGACTGCGCGCCTTGGTCGTGTGCAGGCTCTGGAACCAGAGCACAAAGCCGAAAGCGGCCGCGATCACCGCCAGCGTGAACGCTCCGATCAGGACAAAATTCGCCCGCGTTTCCATTAAGTTACTCCGGTACTAGTAGTCTGATTAACCCACGACGGCGCGGGCGCGTTTGCCGTGAAAATAGGCCCTCAACCAAGGATGCTGCGAGGCCAGCATGTCGGCCATCGATCCTGCCGCAATGATCTTACCGTTCCCTAAAACGGCGATACGGTCGCAAGCCGTATGAAGACTGTCGAGATCATGGGTTACCATGAAAACGGTCAGTCCCAAAGTACGCTGGAGCGTTCGCACCAGATCGTCGAAGTCGCCCGCGCCGATCGGATCGAGGCCTGAGGTCGGCTCATCGAGGAATACCAGTTCGGGATCGAGTGCCAGCGCCCGTGCCAGCGCCACCCGTTTGATCATTCCGCCGGACAGCTCAGACGGATAGCGGTCTGCGACCTCCGGCCGCAGTCCGACCATGCCGAGCTTGGCAATAGTGATCTCATCAAGCAGGCGCTGTGAGATGTTGAGATATTCGCGCACCGGGAACTGGATATTCTGCCGGACGTTCAACGACGAAAACAGCGCACCCTGCTGGAACAGGACGCCCCACCGCCGCTCGACCGCGCGGCGCGCCGCGGCATCAGCCGAATCAAGATCGACGCCAAATACCTCAATGCTGCCGCCGATCTTCGGCACGAGTCCGATGATCGTACGCGTCAACACGGATTTTCCCGCACCTGATGGGCCGACGAAGCCGAGAATCTCACCACGCTTCACATCGAGGCTCAGTCCATCCAGAACCGTGGTGGGTCCGAATTGCACCGATACGTCGCGCACCCGAATG
>JAFEFK010000458.1 GCA_018240625.1 Pseudomonadota bacterium | reverse complement strand
TCGAGGACGTCGTGCGGGCTTCCTTCGGCATCAAGCCTGCCAGCGCAACCCGCATGATGCATTTGCGCGACAGTGCTCTGTTCAAGCACACCGGCGCGGACTCGCCCGAGAATGTACTCGCGATCGACACGGTCGAGAATGATGGCATCGATGCCGGCACTGTGAAGTAACTGCCCCAACAGCAGCCCGGAAGGCCCGGAGCCGATAATTGCAACCTGCGTGCGCATGAGTGGTCCCAGTCAGACAGAGAATATCGGCCCGAGAAACGCGTGCGAACGCGGTGCCCGACAGGCCTCAAATAGGTTGTGATATCGTCCGAAGATGCCAACCAGGCGCTGCGGCGTGACACGGTTCTCGGAATGCAGCGCAAGCAGCCCCAGTTTCTCACGCGGGGAACATAAGGAGGCGGTCGATAATTGAGTACCCGCAATTTGGGTATCTTGATTATCTTTGGTTATCGCTTGCTGCGCGCTCTCAAGCTTCTCGCAAAATCGTATTGGCGCGGCGGCGGATGCAGTTGGCCATCTCTTCGGCGGCTGGCGTTAATGGGACGCCGGCCCGGCTCAACATCGAGATAACGAACGGAGGAATCGATTCCCGAATCGGTACCCTGACCAATTGGCACTGGTGCTCTATCGCCTTGAACAGCCGCGCCGGAAATGCGCAAAGCGCACCGGAAATCTCTACGATACCGATTGCAGCGAAGTACGACTCCGCCTTTGTTCTTGCAATCGGTGGCGCAAGCCCATGATCGCGGAAAGACTTCTCGAAGACATCACCGGGTCCCTCCGCGGTGCCGAGCATGATCCATTGCGCATCGACCAGATCCGTCAGCGATTTCGCACGCGCATACGGTGAATTCTTGCTGGTGATAACGATGGTTTCGGTAACCACCAGTTGCTCGATGTGAAATTCCCGCGCAATGCCGGACGGTGGCATCGGCCCGATCAGCAGATCGATCTGCCCGTCGCGCAAGGGGGGGAGCGACACTGGATAAAGCCCGTCAACGACGTGGACATCTACCAGCGGATATTTTCGGCGGAATGCCATCAGCGCCTTGGGTATGACCAAAGCTGCTCCCAACGGTGAAACGCATATTTTAACGGAGCCTGCATGGCCGCCGCGTCGCTGGTCGACTTCCTGCTCGAGACGCTGGATCTCCTGTGCGATCGAGCGAACACGGGCGAGGATCGCATGGCCGGTCTCGGTTGCCACGACGCCTCGGGGCGTGCGCTGGAAAAGCGCGACACCCAACTCTACCTCCATCTGCCTCAGGCTTTTCGTTAGCGCTGGCTGGGTACGTTTTAGACGCTTGGCTGCGGCGCGCAGACTCCCGGTCTCGGCAATGGCGATCATCGTGTGGATATGTTGAAGTCTCACGATATTCCCAAAACTTATGGCAAGCACCAATTTAGCAGCTATCGGTAATCACATCATCCCGATTAGGCTTTGTAAATGGGATGGCCGCTTACAGACGGGAGGAATCAAAATTGCCCGATCATTTCGCAATTACCGGTGTATCGAGCGGCATTGGCGCCGCACTGGCCAAATGCCTTCGAGTGGCAGGACATCGCATCACAGGCTTCGATCTGCGCGAACCACAGACTGACCTCGACGGTTTCGTCCGGGTGGACCTGTCTGATCCTGCGGCAATCGCGTCGGCTATCGGCGCTGTTACCGGCCCGTTCAACGGCTTGTGTAATATCGCGGGGTTGCCGCCGCGCGATGGCCTTGAGGCAGATATCCTGCAAGTTAATTTCATCGGACTTCGCCATTTCACCTACGGACTGCTTCCAAAGCTCGCGTCTGGATCGGCGATCGTTAACATGGCGTCGCGCGCTGGCCATGGCTGGCGTAATAACATTGACCAGCTCAAGCGCTTTGCAGCGTTACGTGGCGGAGCCGACGTTGCGGACTTCGTCGTTACCGAACAAATCAATCACATCCGCGCCTATAACCTTTCGAAGGAGGCATTGATCCTCTGGACCTATGCGGAAGCGGAGCCGATGGTGGCTCGCGACATCCGCATCAACTCGATCAGCCCGGGAGCCGTCGCGACCGGCATTCTCGATGATTTCGCCAATGCGTTTGGTGAACGGATGGCCAAGAATGTCGCCCGCGCCGGACGCGTGGGAACGCCGGAGGAGATCGCGCGCGTCGCAGCGTTTGCGTTGCTGCCTGAGAGCTACTGGATGAAGGGCATCGATATTCCTCTCGACGGGGGAATGGGAGCGTTCGCTATTTCGGATGAGCTTGGTTTAGATGCTTTGCGCCTGAGCTAAGGGAGAATGACATGGCCGTGCCGATCTATGATGTCGACTTCTATTCGGACGAATTCATTCTCGACCCCTATCCGCATTACGCAAAGATGCGCGCACTCGGGCCGGTCGTCTGGCTGCCTCAGAACAACGTCTTCGCATTGGCCCGCTATGCTGAGGTGACGAAGGCGCTGCGGAGCCCAAAACTGTTTATTTCATCCAAGGGTTTGTCGCTCAGTCAGAAAGTAAACGACCTGCTTGTCGGCAGCACGCTCAATTCCGATCCTCCCGAACACGATCTCACTCGCTCCATCACCGCCGCGCCACTTCTGCCCGGTGCGCTGCGAATGATCGAGGATCGCATCCGCGCCGCGGCAGATGGTCTCGTCGCGCATCTTGTGACGCGAGGCCAGTTCGACGCTATTGCCGATCTTGCTCAGCATCTTCCTGTCACGATTGTCGCCGAACTCGTGGGTCTGCCCGATGCGGGACAGGAAAAGATGCTTCAGTGGGCGTCCGCAACCTTCAATTTGTTTGGATCGGAAAATCAGCGCACGCGCGACGCGTTCGAAGATCTTAAGGATTTGCGCGCATTTCTGGACAAATACGGAACTCCCGAGCAGTTGAAGCCGGGCGGCTGGGCGGCACGCATTTTCGAAGTCGGACCTGAGCGCGGGCTATCTTACGAATCCTGTGCACAGTTGATGCGGGATTACATCAATCCTAGTCTTGACACTACGATCTCCGCGACCGGTCAGGC
>JAFEFK010000457.1 GCA_018240625.1 Pseudomonadota bacterium | reverse complement strand
TTGAGAGGACGAGGCCAGAACGGATCGAATGGCCATGAAAAGGTGGGACTTGGCAGCGTCAGGCGTCCCGTGATCGGATTGGCGTTGGGCGGCGGGGCCGCACGGGGCTTTGCCCATATTGGAATTCTTCGCTCCCTGATCGCACATGGCATCGTCCCCAATGTCGTGGTCGGCACCTCGATCGGAGCCGTGGTCGGGGGCGCCTATGCCGCCGGCCACCTCGACACGCTGGAAGAATGGGCGCGCAGCCTGCAGCCGCGAAATATCTTCAGCTATCTCGATATCCGGCTGAACGGCTCGGGATTGATCGGCGGCGCCAAATTAGCCGCGCAACTCGAGGCATCGCTCGGCCAAATCCAGATTGAAGACTTGCCGCTCAAGTTCGCAAGCGTCGCGACCGAAGTCCGCACCGGCCATGAAATCTGGCTCACGCACGGCCGGCTGGTCGATGCGATGCGGGCGTCCTATGCGCTGCCCGGAATTTTTGCGCCGAGGCTGGTTGGCGATCGCTGGCTGGTCGATGGCGCGCTGGTCAATCCGGTGCCGGTCTCGACAGCCCGCGCGCTGGGCGCTGAGATCGTGATCGCGGCCAACCTGTCCAATGACGTGTTCGGTCACAGCACCACGATCTTCTCGTATGGCGCGCAGAACGATGCGCCGGAGGAAGTCGTCGAGGCTGCGCCGCCGCCCAAGCGCCGCTTCGGCAACTTCTTTTCCGCCGAACGCACGGTCAAGCGCGAGTTCTTCGGCGGCGGTGGACGTCCGGGAATTTCAACCGTGATGGTCGACGCGTTCAACATCATGCAGGACCGCATCACCCGCGCGCGACTCGCTGGCGACCCGCCGGATCTTCTGATCTCGCCACGCGTCGGCCAGATCGGATGGTTCGATTTCCACCGCGCCGACGATCTGATCGCGCACGGCGCGCGCGCGGCGGAGCGCACCATCGAAGCGATCGTCGAGGCGATCGAGGTTCTCGCGCCGTCCTCGCCAGAGGCCAGCGCCGAACCGGCGACCGACGTAAACCCATGAACCGGCATGAACCGGCGGCTCTCGCTCAGGCGGTCTTGATGTAATCGCGCAGCGCTTCCTGCTCGCTCTCGTATTCGCTGACGCGCCGCTTGACGACGTCACCGATCGAAATCAGGCCAACCAGCCTGTCGTTCTCCACGACCGGAAGATGTCTGAATTTTCCCGACGTCATGACTTCCATGAGACTGGCGACCGTATCCGACGGACGGCAACTGATGACCTTGCGGGTCATGACGGCGCTGACCGGCTCGTCGAGTGCGGCCGCGCCGCGCTCGCCGATCACACGGACGATATCGCGCTCCGACAGGATGCCTTCAATGTGTGTGCCGCTCATGACGAGAACGGCGCCGATCCGCCGTTCCGATAGAATCTTTACGGCAGCCGACAGCTTTGCGTCGGGCTCGACGCTCAGAACGCTATGACCCTTGGAGCTGAGAATAGCACGTACCGTCATTGTCGCCTCCTAAAGAGAGATCGCGCGATAAAGCTGCGCAATCCGTTGTCATCTAGTACCCGGTTTTTGAAGTCCGTGAGCCGGTTGCGGGTGGTGTTGATACGGACTTCGAAAACCAAAGGGTGCTAGCAACTCTATGATCCTAGTACCGCTTTCGATTTGAAATTCCTGAGGACGAACTTGCGGCAACCGGTG
>JAFEFK010000456.1 GCA_018240625.1 Pseudomonadota bacterium | reverse complement strand
TGAACGTTTGCTCGCGGATTTTTCGCCGGCGGCGGAGGGCGGTGATCGCGCCGCGCTTCAAGCGACCGGCCGCTCTTGGGCAGCACGATCGCCTTGGCTCCGACCTGAACGCGGCTGAACAGGTCTTCCACGTCCTCGTTGGTCAACCGGATGCAGCCACTCGAGACGAACTTCCCGATCGTCGTGGGATCGTTGGTGCCGTGAATGCGGTACTCGCTCGAACCCAGGTACATGGCGCGCGCGCCGAGCGGATTGCCGGGCCCCCCCGCCATGAACCGCGGCAGATAGGGTTGACGCGCGATCATCTCCGCCGGCGGGTGCCAGTCCGGCCACTCCGCCTTGCGCGAAATGGTCTGCACGCCGGACCAGGTAAATCCCTGCCGTCCGACCCCGACGCCGTAACGAATGGCGCGGTTATCTCCCAGCACATAATAGAGCGACGTATGTCCGGTATCGATGATGACGGTACCGGGCGCTTCGTGCGTGTTATAGGCCACAACCGCACGGCGCAGGCGCTCCGGCAGAACATTGGACGAGTCAACGCTGTCGTCCTCGACGGCCCCAGGCTGCGTCGGCGGATTAGCCACGACATCTTCGGTCGAAAACAGCCCCGGCGATTGCGGCGCGTAGCTCAGCGCTTGCGCCGACGCGCCATCCGCGAATAGCGACACGGCGAATACCGTTGAAGCGGCAAGAGCCAGCGACTGCGCAAATCGCGCGCGGTTTGATTTGAATGCCTGTGCCATAACATGCCCCATGGTTGCGATGCGACTGCCAAAGCAACACGGTCGAGGCGTTTGCGTTCCCGGCGAGTCCGGTGAAAGCGATCGTGTCAACCGGGCTAAACTTCACAAATCTGCGATGGAACTTTTTTCGCTGCCGGAGATTAATGGCGTTGGTGAGGTCGGGCGTTCGTTCCCCGACTCCGAATATGCAGCAGGCATTGGGAGGATTGCGTCCATGTCGCTCGGCACCATACTTTTAATTATTCTCATCCTTGCGCTGTTCGGCGCGCTTCCACGATGGGGCTACAGCACGTCATGGGGCTACGGTCCGTCCGGAATTATCGGAACAGTGCTGGTCATCGTTATCGTTCTGCTTCTACTTGGCCGGCTCTAGCGTCGCGCATTTCATCACCCGGGTAATACAACCCGCTAGCCAAAGGTGACTTAAGCTTCCCGTTGAGGCGACATCCAGTCCGCATCCGACGGCAGGAACGAACGAGCTCTCCGCGTCGAACGCGGAGACGTGGTGACGTTTACGATGGGTGACGCTGCTGGTGATCTGCATCGCCGCGGCCCTCTATGTCCCAAAGGCGTTTTTCAAGGATCATTTATGGACGGTAGATTCACCGCAACTGCTCGGCGAATAACCGATAGCGGCGCGGGAACCTACGTCGCGACAGCACGTTGATGCTGCACACCTTTAGTTTCAGGAGCTTTGGATGTCGAGCAGCGATGGCGAAAATGCGATGAAGAACTTGACGGATAAAGCAACTTACGAACGCCTCGAAAAGGATTTATCAGCCGTGAAAAATGACATCTCCGCTCTGACCGACCAGATCTCCGACGCGCTCAATACATTTACCGGTAACGCCAGAAAGCAGGCGCGCAGGGGTTACAGGCAGGCTCGGGAAAATGTGGACTCGGTGATGTCGGACGTTTCGGAGCGCGGCAACGCCGCTTTCGACGCCGCGCAGAGCGCTGCGGCCACCCTCGAGGAAACGCTGGAAGATGTGATCCAACGGCGTCCCCTTGCCACGGTCGGACTTGCGATCGGGCTCGGATTTCTGATCGGCGTGACCTGGCGCCGGTGATTTTCGATCAATGAGTTGGGCAGCCGCAGGTTTCCTGGGGCTGCCATCGGCTGATCGCTTCCATGATTATTTGAACGGTTATTTCAAACGAGGCATCGATGTTTCAGCGAGCGATTGACGACTTCAAGGACAGTGCCGGCGACACCTTACGCCTTACATCGCTCGCAGGCGCAGCGGTCGTTGCGGCCTTTGTGACCATCCTGTTTCTCTGCGCAGCCGCGTTTGTGTTCGTTCTTCAACACTACGGCCTGATAGAGGCCTGCCTGACGGGCGCTGGAATCTTTTTTCTGGTCACGCTGATCGCGGTCGTGACCTATGAAGTCCGGCGCAATGCGATGAAGAAGCGTGTGGCCGAAACTGCGAAGTCCGCAGCACGCAATGTCCTCGCCGATCCAATGTTGGTGGCGGCGGGGATTCAGGTCATTCGTGCGATCGGCGTCAAGAAGCTGATTCCGATTCTGGCCGTCGGAGGCTTGGCGCTGGGGCTTCTTGCCGGCCGTCACCAGGAAGACGACGAACCTGGCGATAGCGACACCTAATCCTTTATTTCGTGCAGAAACAAAACGTCAGGTCACACAGCGACCCGGCTGAAGTTGCTTGGCAACATCGGTCAAAACGCTCACCACCGGTTCGCAAGCAACCGTCCGCCTGACTCTTAAAGCCGGCGTGGCGCCGGTGGTGGGCTTCACGATCTCGTCGTGAGCTTCCTGCCGATAACTTCCGGGTATCCGGATCAACACCAAAGTATCCGGCAGACCTTGCAGCCGAACGGAAACGGTTTTGCCTTCCGCGCGCGGCATTTGAACAAGACCGCGATCCGCTTTGGCAGCGCGATTGACGGCAGAAGAAACCGTTTCGGCATCGGTAGCGAGATCGCGACCGGAAGCCAATTGTACCGCACCAAGCGTCAGCACGACTGCAAGTCCGCCGAGAAGTCCCTTTGTTACTTGAGACATGATCGCCTCGCCCGTCGTTCTCTGCCTGCGCTTTTCGGCCATTCCGCACCATGTAGTGGTGTAGATTAGAATGTCCGGGACACAATGCGGTTCAGGAGGGATCGTTCAACTAACCGTGTGAGAAAGTTTGGACCGTAAAAATTAGGCAGGAGGGGAACGGCTGTTAAGGTTCCGCGTTATTCCTGCAGCCGGTCTTCCCCCTGCCCCAATTGACCGGTGACGAGGGCGCGGCTGTGGTGATGCCAGCCGCGTCCTTCTTTTTGCTTATAGATTGAGACAAAAAGGATTGAGATAAAAAGAAAGGCGCCGGATCAGATCCGTGCGCCTTTCTTCGTTACGATGCCTAGTTCGCAATCAGGAGGCAGCCACGCGCGGCGCGCGATTCCGCGAATTACGCTGAAAGAACAGCGCTTGGCTTGCCACGGCCGAGACCATCGCAGGCTGGAATGGTTTTGAGATCAGGAAGGCCGGCTCGGGCCGCTCGCCGG
>JAFEFK010000455.1 GCA_018240625.1 Pseudomonadota bacterium | reverse complement strand
TTGATCGACGCAGAGAGCAACTTGAAAGCTGCGTTGAGCGGCATGGCTGCAGCGGAGAGCACACCATGATCGCCCGACTCATCGCGTGGTCGGCACGCAATCTCGTCCTGATTCTCGTCGGCACGGTCTTTGCGGTCGCGGCCGGTGTCTATGCGCTCAGGACTTTGCCTCTCGACGCTATCCCGGATCTCTCGGACGTTCAGGTGATCGTCTACACCGAATACTCCGGCCAGGCGCCGCAGGTGGTCGAAGATCAGGTCACCTATCCGTTGACGACGGCGATGCTGACGGTGCCGAAATCGAAGGTGGTGCGCGGTTTCTCGTTCTTCGGCGTCTCCTTCGTCTACGTCATTTTCGAGGATGGCACGGATCCCTATTGGGCGAGGAGCCGCGTGCTCGAATATCTCAACGCCGCGGCGCAGCGCCTGCCAGCGGGCGTCACTCCCGGTCTCGGTCCGGACGCCACGGGGGTCGGCTGGGTTTATCAATACGCCCTCATCGCCAAAGACATGACGCTGGCCGAACTGCGCTCGTTGCAGGATTGGGTGGTGCGCTTTGCCGCTTCCAAGGCGGAGGGCGTGGCAGAGGTTGCGAGCGTCGGCGGCTTTGTCAAGCAATACAATATCGTCGTCGATCCCCTGCGGCTGCGGGCCCAAGGAATCTCGCTGTCGGCGCTGCGCAATGCCGTGCGCGCCAGCAACAGCGATGTTGGTGGTCGGACGCTTGAGCTGTCGGAATTCGAGTACATGGTCCGTGGCCGCGGCTACATCAAATCGCCGGCTGATATCGAAAACATCGTCCTCAAGACCGACGGCGGCATTCCCTTGCGTCTCAAGGATGTTGCGCGCGTTGAAATCGGGCCGGATGAGCGGCGCGGCATCACTGAACTCAATGGCGACGGCGAGGTCGCAAGCGGCATCGTATTGCAGCGTTTCGGCGCGAATGCCTTGACGGTGATTGATAACGTCAAGCAACGGCTGGCCGATATCTTGCCGAGCCTGCCCAAGGGCGTTGAGATCGCGCCCGTCTACGACCGCTCGGATCTGATCGAGGCGGCGATCGAGACCTTGAAGCATACGCTGACTGAGGAAAGCGTCATCGTCGCGCTGGTCTGCATTGTCTTCCTGCTTCATTTCCGCAGCGCGCTCGTCGCAATCCTGATGCTGCCGGTCGGAATTCTCATGGCATTCGCGGCCATGAAGATGATCGGGCTTGGCTCGAACATCATGAGTCTCGGCGGCATCGCCATCGCGGTCGGCGCCATGATCGATGCCGCCATCGTCATGATAGAGAATGCGCACAAGCATCTGGAGCGTGCACCGCCCGGCAAGCCACGCGTACAAATCCTCATAGACGCGGCCAGCGAGGTTGGCCCGGCGCTGTTCTTCAGCCTGCTCGTCATTACCGTTTCGTTCCTGCCGATCTTCACGTTGGAATCGCAGGAAGGCCGAATGTTCGGTCCGCTCGCCTTCACCAAGACCTTTTCGATGGCTGCGGCTGCTTTGCTCTCGGTGACACTGGTGCCGGCGCTTATGGTGATTTTTGTCCGCGGCCGGATCATTCCGGAGCACAAGAATCCGATCAACAGGTTCCTGATCTGGGTCTACCGGCCAGTCATCCGCGGCGTGCTAAAGGCGAAAACCTTCACCATTGTTCTCGCGTTGGCTGCCCTCGCAGTCAGCATTTTGCCGGCGCGTCAGCTTGGCTCCGAGTTCATGCCGACGCTTAATGAAGGCACGCTGATGTACATGCCCACGACGCTGCCGGGCATCTCGGTGACCAAGGCTGCCGAACTCCTGCAAATGCAGGACCGCATCATAAAGTCATTCCCTGAGGTGGAGTCCGTCTATGGCAAAGCGGGGCGCGCGGCGACGGCGACCGACCCAGCCCCCACGGAAATGTTCGAGACAATCATCAACCTCAAGCCCAAAGAGCAATGGCGAGCCGGCGTCACCATCGACAGCCTCAAGGCTGAGATGGACAAGGCGTTGCAGTTCCCTGGTGTCTCGAATGCATGGACCATGCCGATTCGGGCACGTATCGACATGCTTGCGACCGGTATCCGCACGCCAGTCGGCGTCAAAGTCTTCGGCACCGATCTCGGCGAGATGGAAAAGATTGCGCGCCAGATCGAAGCCACCTTGAGAACTGTGCCTGGCACGTCAAGCGCGTATGCCGAACGGGTGATTGGCGGGTATTACCTCGACATCGTTCCGGACCGCGAGGCGTTGGGCCGCTACGGCCTTGCTATCGGCGATGTCCAAGATGTCATTGCAACGGCGCTCGGCGGTCAGACCGTCACCACGACGGTCGAAGGACGCGAACGCTATGGCGTGACGATCCGCTATCCACGCGACTTGCGTTCAAACCCGCAGACGATCGCGAAGGACGTCGAGGTGTCGCTCCCTGGCGGCGGCGCCGTACCATTAGGCGAGATCGCTAAGGTACAGCTTACCCGTGGCGCGACATCGATCCGCACAGAGAATGGTCAGCTCACAACCTATATCTATGTCGACATCAACGGGCGCGACCTCGGTGGTTATGTCGCCGACGCTCAGAAGGCTGTTGCGGCAACGGTCAAGCTGCCACCCGGCTACTCCATCGGCTGGAGCGGGCAGTTCGAGTACCTGCAACGAGCTGAGGCGCGCATGAAGATCGTCGTCCCGGTGACGTTGCTCATCATC
>JAFEFK010000454.1 GCA_018240625.1 Pseudomonadota bacterium | reverse complement strand
GGATATGTGGCGCCCCGGCCACGACAGTGTGATCGCGATATGCTCAAAAGCAAGCTCTGCAGGCGATAGGAGAGCGATCTCTGATGTGAGATCGCGGACCTTGGCAGCGCAGCCTTCGACGGGTCATAGTCGCGACCTCAACCGCCAGCCGGATATCCCTCGCTGCGCCGCCCCTGATTCTGGAGGATTTGCTAATGACCGACGCCGTCAAGGTCGGCTTTGTTCCGTTTTCGACCGTTCCGCGCGGTATCCTCGTGGTGTTCTGCGACGATGAACTGAAATTCGGAAGAGCGGCGAGCAAGGCTCTCGGGCGGTCTGCTGCGGTCGTCAAACGGGCCGCCGCGACCAATCGGTTCAAAGGCAAAAGCGCGGCTACACTTGATATCCTCGCGCCTGAAGGACTGAAAACGGATCGTCTGATTGTTGTCGGCACCGGCAAGGCTTCCGCCCTCAAGGACAGTGATTTCCTTAAATTCGGCGGCGTCCTTGCCGGAAAGATCCGAGGTGGCAACAGCACCGTAACGGTCATCGCGGAACTGCCGTCAGCCGCGATGACTCCCGATCAATCGACGTCGCTGGCCTCCGGCGTGCGATTACGCGCCTACAAATTCGATCGCTACAAAACCAGAAGGAAGGATGGTGACGGTGATGCGTTGCGCGCCGATGTTTCGATCGCCGTTGACGACGTCGCCGCTGCGAAGAAAGCGTTTGCGCGGGATAATCATGTTGTCGATGGGGTCATCATCGCCCGCGATCTCGTGAACGAGCCTCCGAACGTGCTGTATCCGGAAGAGTTCGCCCGGCGCGCCAGCCGACTGCGCAAGATAGGAGTCGACATCGACATTCTTGACGTGAAGGCGATGACGAAACTCGGCATGGGCGCGCTGTTGGGCGTCGGGCAGGGATCTGCCCGGCCCAGCCGGACGGTTATCATGCGCTGGAACGGCGGCAAGAAAGGCGAGCAGCCGGTGGCCTTCGTCGGCAAAGGCGTCTGCTTCGATACCGGCGGCATTTCGATCAAGTCCGCCGGCGGCATGGAAGACATGAAGGGCGATATGGGTGGTGCCGCTTGCGTGGTCGGATTGATGCACGCGCTCGCGGCACGTAAGGCTAAGGTCAACGCGATCGGCGCGATCGGACTTGTCGAGAACATGCCCGATGGCAACGCGCAGCGGCCCGGCGATATCGTCACCTCGATGTCCGGCCAGACCATCGAGATCATCAACACCGACGCCGAGGGTCGTCTCGTGCTGGC
>JAFEFK010000453.1 GCA_018240625.1 Pseudomonadota bacterium | reverse complement strand
TTCGACGATCTTGCGCTCATCGGCGCCGAGCGCGGCCTGCGGCGGGACGGGATCGCCGACGTCGTAGCCCTGGATCGAAAGGCCGGCCTTGATGCAGGCCGCAAGGTTGAAGCGCGCGAAGGCCTCGTTCACGCGCCACAACTTCCGTTGCAGGTGCATCGCCTCGTTCCAGCGGCCCGCCTTGCAGAGATCGTAGAGTGCCACGCTCTGTTTCGGAATGATGCACGCCGGGCCCGCCATCCAGCCCACACCGCCGATCAGCATCACCGCCGCCGGAATATGCGCCGAGGCGGAGAACACCTGAATGTCATCGCCGCACCGGTTCATGATCGAGAGCAGGCGGCCGGTATTGGTCGAGGCGTCCTTGATGTACTTGATCCGCGGATGCCGGGCGAGACGCGCGACGACATCGAGCGTCAGATCGGAGCGCTGAAATTGCGGATTGGTGTAGATCACGACGGGGATATCGACCGCGTCGGCGATGGCCATGAAATAGGCTTCGATCTGCGCATCCTTGAGCGGAAAATAGGCTTCGAGAACCGCCAGAATGCCATCGGCTCCGAGCTTCTCGCAGGATTTTGCCTGCGCCACCGCATCCGCTGTCGCGGTCGACGCCACGCCCGCGATCACCGGCACCCGGCCCTGCGCCGCCTCGATGGTCGCCTGCACCACCGCCGACCGTTGTCGCCGGTTGAGATAGGCAAACTCGCCCGTCGAACCCAGCGGCGTGAGCCCGTGAACGCCGGACTTGATCAGATCGTCACAGAGACGGCCCAGCACGTCGGTGCGGACATTTCCGTCGGGGGCAATGGGGGAAACCAGATAAGGAAAAACGCCGTGTAAATCAGTCATTCGAACGCGGCCTCAAGACATCAGTCGCTATAACATAGTACTGTCGATTGCGCCGCAATATCTATGAAGGCCGGTCGAACGGCAAGATGCGAGCGGCAAATTCATCCCCCATTGCTGCCGGGAGAGGCTAAATTCATTCCGACGCACGCCCCGCAGATGCCGGGCACAATTTCCACCTGCCGAGAGCGATCCAATGACAAAGACTGCAACGAGCGACGGCGAA
The DNA here is from genome assembly GCA_018240625.1 of Pseudomonadota bacterium. Classification (GTDB taxonomy): domain Bacteria; phylum Pseudomonadota; class Alphaproteobacteria; order Rhizobiales; family Xanthobacteraceae; genus Nitrobacter. The sequence continues at coordinate 3,667 of JAFEFK010000453.1, read as the reverse complement.
ATGAGCTTCGCCAGCGGCAAGATTCTGCAAACCGTGACTGACGGCATCGGAGTCATTTCCTTCAACAACCCGGAAAAGCGCAATGCGATCTCGCTCGACATGTGGGAGGGGTTAGGTCAGTCGCTTGTCCATTTGCGGGACGATCCCGCTGTTCGCGTGGTGATTCTGCGAGGAGCCGGAGACAAGGCGTTTGTATCGGGAGCCGACATCAGCCAGTTCGAGAAGGAGCGGCACAACGCGAAAGCCTCCGAGGAGTATGCCAACCGAAGCGCCGCCCAGCGTGCGCTGCTGGCGAATTATTCGAAGCCGATCATCGCCAGCATCAAGGGCTTCTGTCTCGGCGGCGGCATGCAGATCGCGATGTCCGCCGATATCCGCATCGCCGCGGCAAACAGCCAGTTTGGCATTCCCGCGGCCAAACTTGGAATTGCCTACGGCTACGATGGTTTGAGAAATCTGGTGTCGCTGGTCGGCCCCTCGCAGGCGCGGCTTCTGATGTACACGGGCATGCGCATCGACGCGGCAGAAGCCGGCCGGATCGGGCTGGTCGACCGCGTCGTTCCGGATGGCGACCTTGGGTCCGCGACCATGGAGATTGCCACGACCATCGCCGGCAACGCGCCGCTTGCGGTGCAGGCCGCCAAAATCACGATCGCCGAGGTGCTGAAGGACGCCAGCGGACGCGACATGGACGCGATCAGGCGGATTGGCACCGCCTGCATGGATAGCGAGGATTTTCGCGAGGGCCGCCGCGCCTTCATGGAGAAGCGCAAGCCGCGCTTCACGGGGCGATAGCGCATCGGATTTCGATGATAGCTCACCGCGAATGATGCTCACTCCCTCTCCCATTGGGAGAGGGTTGGGGTGAGGGGTTTACGATGTATCGACAAATAAAAGCGCCCTCACCCGACCGTCTTCGCGGAGTTTATCATCGGGCCGGCGGAGCCGGACCCGTTGGCTTCGCCGGTCGACCTCTCCCCGGTGGGGAGAGGTGAAGAATCTCGGCAAGAGCGCGGTGTCGCGATTTACGGCGTCAGGATCGCGCGCCCCACCAGCTTGCCCTTCTGCAAATCGAGTAACGCCTGATTGGCGGCACTGAGCGGCAATGGCGTGACCGGAATCGGCGGCACCTTCCTGGTGCGCACCAGGTCGAGCACCTCTTCGGTTTCGCGCAGGTTGCCGACGTAGCTGCCCTGGATGGTGATGGCCTTGATCGGGATCAGCGGCAATGCCCACGGCGCGCCGCCGCCGAACAGGCCGACGATCACGAGTTTGCCGCCCTTGGTCAGGCAGTCGAACCCAAGCTGCGCAGTCTGAGGATTACCGACGAGATCGATCACCGAGCGCACCGGACCGCCGGCTTTCGCCGCAATCTGCGCCAGCGCGTCGGGAGCCGCGCCGTCGACGGAGCCGAGCGCGCCGGCCTTCTCGGCGGCCTCGCGCTTGCGCGCATCGATGTCCACCACGATCGCGCCCTTGCCGCCCATTGCCTTCAAGAGCGACAGCGCCATCAGGCCAAGGCCACCGGCACCGAAGATCACGATCGGATTGCCGAGATCGTTTTCGATCTTCTTCAGCGCGCTGTAGGTGGTGACCCCCGAACAGGCGTAAGGCGCGGCGGACACCGGATCGAGTCCCTTGAGATTGATGAGGTAGCGCGGATGCGGCACCGTCATATGGTCGGCATAGCCGCCGTCACAATAAACGCCGAGCGAGCGCGGCGTCAGGCACATGTTCTCGTCGCCCGCGAGACAGGTCGCGCACTTGCCGCAGCCGATCCAGGGATAGACCAGCGCGACGTCGCCGACCTTGATGTTGCCCTTTGCATCCGGACCCAGCGCGATCACCTCGCCTACCGTCTCATGCCCCATCGTCCGCGGCAGCGACACGCCGCGATCTTTCAACGACAGCGGCTTGCGGCCGTGACCGAGATCATAGCCACCTTCCCAGATGTGCAGATCGCTGTGGCAGACACCGGCCGCCTTGACCTTGATCACGACCTGCGTTCCGGCCGGCTGCGGCGTTGGCTCATCAATCTCCGTCAGAGGCGCGTTGAAATCGGTGACCTTGAAACTCTTCATGGCGTTACTCCCGCTGCGTCGTTTTCTTTCAGGATATGTCCGGCTGTTATCGGAGGCCGTCACGGGAATGTCCAGAGCCGCCAGTCCCGATTGCCTCACCCTGCATCGCTCACGGCGATGGTCGGCCGAATCCCGCGGCTACGTGTGATTGCTCGTACCGCCTTCGGTCGCGGCCGTACGTTGGCTGCGAGGTCGGCCCGGAAATACCCGTTCCCCCGACCTGCTATTTTGTCGTACAGACATTCGCGGCAGACACACCCGGAATGTCTTGCAACCAAAGGACGTCGCTGTGGCCCGACAAATTAGTCTCAACGCTTTCGTCATGAACTGTGTCGGCCACCAATCTCCCGGTCTCTGGACGCATCCGCGCGACCGTTCCAGCGATTACAATCGCCTGACGTACTGGACCGAACTGGCGCAAACGCTGGAACGAGGCCTTTTCGACGGCATGTTCCTCGCCGACGTGCTCGGCACGTACGACGTGTTCGGGGGATCACCTGACGCGGCACTGCGGAATGCCGCACAGGTGCCTGTCAACGATCCTCTGCTGCTGATCTCGGCCATGGCAGCCGTCACCCGGAACCTCGGCTTTGGCGTCACCTGCACGCTGTCCTACGAGCCGCCGTTTCCGTTCGCGCGGCGGATGTCGACGCTCGATCATCTGACAGACGGACGGATCGGCTGGAATATCGTCACCGGCTATCTCGATAGCGCCGCGCGGGGCATGGGCAAATCAGGTCAAACCGGGCACGACGCGCGTTACGACGTCGCGGACGAATACATGGAGGTGGTCTACAAGCTCTGGGAAGGAAGCTGGGACGATGATGCGGCGCTGCGCGACCGCGCGCGCGGGATATTCACCGACCCGGCCAAGGTTCGCCGCGTCGTTCACAACAGTGACAACTATCAGGTCAACGGCATTCATCTCAGCGAGCCCTCGCCGCAGCGCACGCCGGTGCTATACCAGGCCGGCACCTCGCCGCGCGGCCGGGAATTCGCGGCCAGGCATGCCGAATGCGTGTTCATGTCCGGCCCGTCGGCGAAGGTGATCGGGCCACGCGTCGCGGCGATTCGCGCGCTGACCGCGAAATATGGCCGGAAGCCCACAGATATCCTGATGTTCAGCATGATGACCGTGATCCTCGGGCGGACGCAGCAGGAAGCCGACGCCAAATACGCGGAGTATCGCCGCCACGTCAGCCATGAGGGCGCGCTGACGCTGATGTCCGGCTGGACCGGCGTCGATTTCTCCAATTACGACCTCGACCAGAAAGTGGAGCACGTCGAAAACGAAGCCGGCCGCTCCGCCATGGACAACATCACCCGCGCCGATCCTGATCGGGTCTGGACCGTGCGCGAAGTCGCGGAGCATGTCGGCATCGGCGGCATTGGCCCCGTCGTGGTCGGCACGCCGCAATCGGTTGCAGACGCCATCGAGACATGGGTCGAACAGACCGACGTGGACGGCCTCAACCTCTGCTACGCCGTGATGCCGGAGAGCTTTGAGGATGTCGCCGATATGCTGGTGCCGGAGCTGATCCGGCGCGGACTTTACAAGCGCGGCTACGAACCTGGGACGTTGCGTG
>JAFEFK010000452.1 GCA_018240625.1 Pseudomonadota bacterium | reverse complement strand
CTGGACGCCAAGCGGCGAATAGTGGCCGCTCGAAACGAACGTTACTGGCGGCCTGGCATGCCCTATGTCGACAGCCTCGAAATTGTGGCTTCTCCTGGACGTATGGAGAGTGCTCTCAATGGCTTCCAAACTGGATTGTTCGACGCAATATTGGGTGTCGATCCCGGCATGTTACCCGAATTGCAGGGTATGCGCGACATTCAGATCGAGATGTCGGACGCCGGCGATCAGGCGCTGATGGTTTTGCCAAAATACGAGGGATCGATCTTCAACGACAAACGGGTCCGTCAGGCGCTTGCGCTCGCGATTGATCGTGAAAGGGTCGAGAAAATCGTATACGGCAAGCAGGCGGGGTGGATCGGTAACGACTCGCATCTCGCGCCCGTCAACCGCGCATTTTTGCCGCTTAAAGTGAAGCGCGATGTCGCGAAAGCGAAGGCCTTGTTGGCGGAGGCGGGCTATCCTCACGGCATTACTCTGCCGACGTTTTATTTCACCCCATCGTGGCCGGAGATTCCGCGAGTTTTTCAAGTGATCGCGCAAACCGTGAAGGATGCCGGCATTACGCTTCCTATAGAGCAGCGCCCGACAAACGGTTACCGCGAATGGCGCGTGGAGGATCCGGCAAAGACGAGAAAGCACAAATTCGCATATGGTCCAAGCGGCGTGCGAAATCCGGGTGTAAGCCTCTATCGGATGCGTCCCGACAATAACGAGAGCGGTTACTGGAGCGGTTCGTCCTGTGATGAGTACATGTCGCTCTATCGACAGGCCATGGCGCAGCCGGATATTGAAAGTCGTCGAACGCTCTATCGGCGGATGCAAGAGATCTTACAGGACGATGTTCCCGCGATCCTTCCATCGGGTCGAAAAAACGTACTGATTTGCAAGCCGAACGTCCGCGATCTGACGAATCATTCGCAGTGGTGGTCTATCCGCTTCGACCAGGTCTGGAAGGCTGCGGGGGCAGGGCAATAGCGTCCCTATTAAGCGCATAGAGTAGCCGATGGCGATTCTTGTTTTCAGACGATTGCTGCTGTCCGCTTTCGTGATTCTCAGCGTCGCGATGCTGATCTTCGTTGCGACCGAGGTGCTCCCCGGAGATGCCCTCGAAGTCAGTCTGACTTCAGACGAACTGGCAATGATGACGTCGGCCGAGCTGGACCAGAAGCGTCATGAGCTGGGATTGGACCGGCCAGCGCCGGTACGCTTCTTAGAGTGGGTTACAAAGGCCGCGCATGGTGATTTCGGTACGACCATTATAAGCCACGCACCGGTTTGGGACGTCATCGGCTATCCGCTGCGAAACTCAACCTTGCTGGCGGTCGCGACGGTTATGATAGCCTTTCCGCTGGCTCTCCTGCTTGGCATGACTGCTGCATATTACAAAGGTAGGTGGCCAGATGTTGTGGCATCCGCAGGGGCGATCATCGGCTATTCGATTCCGGAGTTCGCGTCCGGCAACGTCCTCGTTCTATGCTTTGCGATATGGTTGCCAATTTTTCCGTCTGTTATCCTTGCCTTTACGAAAGCGCCGCCCGAGGTACTGCTTAAAGTCGCATTCCTGCCCGTCGTGACGATCGTCTTCGCGTCTATCGCGCATATGGTCCGCCTGGTGCGGGCGGGATTCATCGAGGCGTTGAACAGTGACTATGTCGAGCGCGCGAGGCTAAATGGCGTCGGTGAAATGCGTCTGCTGTTCCGTCATGCGCTGCCGGCCGCCATCATCCCCGCTCTCAGCTCCATGGCGCTCTATGTAGCGGGTCTGCTGCATGGTGTGATCGTGGTCGAGAAGGTGTTTTCCTATCCCGGGCTTGGAATTGTTTTGGTTGACGCCGTTGAGAAACGGGAAGTTGCGATCGTTCAGGCGATCGGCCTCCTCGCTACGATACTCGTGATCGGCATGAATTTGCTTGCCGACCTCGCGATAGTGGCCCTCGATCCACGCGCCCGGACCGTCCGGCAATGATACGCGGGCTGGACCTTTTTGCCCTTCGGAGGCCTGCTGCACTGATCGGCTTGACGCTGATTACGGCGCATCTCCTGTTGGCGCTCGCGGCGCCATGGATCGCGCCGCATGATCCCGTCTCGCTGGTGGGCGGGCGCCTTGAGCCACCGAGCGCGGACTTCTGGCTCGGTACCGACGCGCTCGGCCGCGATTATCTGTCCCGGCTTCTTTACGGCGGCCGCACGGTTCTCCTGGCGACGTTCACCGGTGTCGTTTGCGCGGTGCTGATCGGAAGCCTGCTCGGCGTGGCGGCCGCCTATCTGGGAGGGATGACTGACGAGATCATGATGCGACTTGTCGACATCAAGCTGGCCCTTCCGGGCATCCTGCTGGTTGCCCTGGTCATTACCGGATTCGGAAACTCGATTACCGTTCTGATCGTGCTGCTCGGCGTGGTGTATGCTCCGGGTGTGATCCGGATCGTGCGGGGTCAGGCGCTCACGCAGATCAATCTGCCGTTCGTCAAGGTCGCGCAACTGCGGGGCGAGGGCGCGCTTTCGATTATCTGCCGCGAGGTGCTTCCGAATACCTTGGATGTCGTTTACGTCGAGTTCGCGATCCGGATGTCGCATGCAATCCTGCTGTTAAGCGCGCTATCGTTTCTCGGTATCGGTATTTCGCCTCCGACCGCCGACTGGGGTTTGATGATATCCGAAGGCGTAGGCCAGATGGCTTTCGCTCCCTGGCTCGTCCTACTGCCGGCGTTGTTCATCAGCACCCTCGTGATCGGCTTGAATTTCGGTGCGGAGGGACTGGCGAATGCATTCGGGATGGATGCATCGCGAGGGCATGTGGGGGGCGCATGAATTTGCTTCAGGTGAAAGACCTTTGCATCGGCTATCACCACGCTGACGGCACGATCGCTCCGGCGGTTCGCGGTGTGAGTTTTTCGATCAATCGTGGCGAAAGTGTCGGGCTTGTTGGCGAAAGCGGCTCTGGAAAATCAACCGTCGCGAGAGCTCTCCTTGGATATTGTCGCCCAGGCGGTTCGATAACATCCGGCTCTATCCTTATCGACGGACAGGATGTCCGGACGATGGAAGGGCATATGCGTGGTGCGCGCATTGCCTTTGTGCCTCAAAATCCGCTGAGCTCACTCACGCCGCACATGAAGGTCGGATCCCAACTCGACGAAGCGGTGCGCAGACACAGAAACTGTAGTGCCAAGGAAGCTCGTGAACGCACGCTGCACCTGTTGTCAGCCACAGGACTGCCAAATCCGACGGCGCTCTACCGCCGCTATCCGCATCAACTGTCTGGCGGGCAACGGCAGCGGGTTGTGATTGCGGCGGCCTTGGCAGGGACACCCGCCCTCATCGTACTTGATGAACCCACGACGGCACTCGACCGCACGACAGAAGTCCAGATACTGGAACTCATTCAGCGGTTGAGAGCGGAGTTCAATCCAGGCATTGTCTATGTGAGCCACGATCTGCACGTTATTTCGCAGATGTGCGATCGGGTGCTCGTAATGCTGGACGGAGTCGTTGTCGAGGAGGGGGCGAAGGAGCGCATCTTTAATGCGCCTCGCCACGAATATACGCGCACCCTTTTAGGGACGAGTTCAAGGCTTGAAAAGCCCCAGCCGATCCACTCAAATCCAGACAATCCGCTTCTTAGTGTGCGCAATCTCGCCTTTTCCTATGGTTCACGACCGGGATGGCTTCGCCGGCTGCTTCGCGGAAATGAATCTGCGCAAGCAATCAAGCCCACGCTTCAGAACATTTCGTTCGAGATCGGGCAAGGTGAAACATTGGGGTTGGTCGGTGAATCCGGTAGCGGAAAGAGTACGGCCGGAAATATCGTGGCCGGTTTGCAGGCTTCTGCTGAAGGCACCCTGTGTTTCGCCGGCCAGCCATTGCCGATCTCGACGTTCAAACGGTCGAAGGAAGCCCGCAGGAAAATACAGATCGTATTTCAGGATCCTCTTTCCTCGTTGAATCCGCGCCAACGGATAGGCGCCATACTGATGCGGCCGCTCCAGATTTTCCATGGCATGCCTCGGGAGGCAGCCCGCATACGGGCGCTGAAGCTGCTTGAGGACATGAGCCTGCCTCCAGAAGTTTTCACGAAATATCCGCGCCAACTTTCGGGCGGTCAGCAGCAACGTGTGGCAATTGCTCGCGCCTTCGCTGCCGAGCCGCAACTGATCATTTGTGATGAAATCACATCCGCGCTGGATGCCCGGATTCAACTTCAGATTCTCCGACTTTTGAAGGATCTTCAGCGCACGACCGGAACATCTCTTCTGTTCATCAGCCACGATCTCGGTGTTGTTCGCGAAATGGCGGACCGGGTCATGGTGCTGCAGAGCGGCATGATTCGGGAGTCAGGCACGACAGAGTCCGTGTTTGAACGTCCGATAGATAGCTACACGAAGCTACTGCTCGGAGCTGCGCCCGGAATCAGGCAGCACCTCGCTGCCGCATCAGCTCATGTTAGCT
>JAFEFK010000451.1 GCA_018240625.1 Pseudomonadota bacterium | reverse complement strand
TCGACCGGCGTAGCCGGTCGGGTGGGGGCCTCTTCGTGCGTGAGATACCCCCTCCCTAACCCTCCCCCGCAAGCGGGAGAGGGGACAAGCTGTGCTCAGGGGATGAACAGAGACCGACGAAATGGCTTCTCTAAAAGACATGCGCGTCCGCATCGCCTCTACCAGGGCGACGCAGAAGATCACCAAGGCGATGCAGATGGTGGCTGCGTCGAAATTGCGCCGTGCGCAGACCGCGGCCGAAGCTGCGCGGCCCTACGCCGAGAAAATGGACGCGGTCATATCCAATATCGCCAGCGCTGCCGCGGGTTCGCCCGGCGCCCCTGTTTTGCTCGGTGGCACCGGCAAGGATCAAGTGCATTTGCTGCTGGTATGCACCGGCGAGCGCGGCCTGTCGGGCGCCTTTAACTCCTCGATCGTGCGCCTTGCCCGCGAGCGTGCGCTGGCGCTGATGAACCAAGGCAAGGAAGTCAAATTCTTCTGCGTCGGGCGCAAGGGTTACGAGCAACTGCGCCGCAATTTCGAAAAGCAAGTTATCGAAAGCGTCGAATTGCGTTCGGTCAAGCAGCTCGGCTTTGTCAACGCCGAAGACATCGCCAAGAAGGTGATCGCGCGGTTCGAGGCTGGTGAGTTCGATGTCTGCACGCTGTTCTATTCGCGCTTCAAATCCGTGATCGCGCAGGTTCCGACCGCGCAGCAGATCATTCCGCTGGTGGTGGAAGCGCCGGCAGCCAACACCGGTCCCGCGACCTCCTATGAATACGAGCCGGAAGAGGATGAAATCCTCACCCGCCTGCTTCCGCGCAACCTTGCGGTGCAGATTTTCCGCGCCCTTCTGGAAAACAATGCGTCGTTCTACGGCGCGCAGATGAGCGCCATGGACAATGCGACCCGCAATGCGGGCGACATGATCCGCAAGCAGACGCTGATCTACAACCGAACGCGCCAGGCGATGATCACGAAGGAACTGATCGAAATCATCTCCGGCGCCGAAGCGATCTGAGGAGGCAAAGCATGGCTTATGTCACCAGAGCGACAACATCGGGCGGCCGCAACGGCCGCGCTGTCCTCGATGGCGGTGCGCTCGGCCTCGCGATGGCGCTGCCGAAGGATCTCGGCGGCGACGGCAACGGCCACAATCCCGAGCAGTTGTTCGCACTCGGCTATTCCTCATGCTTCGGTCAGGCAATTCTCGTTGTCGCCAAAAAGCACGGCGTCGACGGCCAAGCAGCCAAGGTCACCTGCGAGGTAACGTTGAGCACCGATGGCGGATTCAGCCTGTCCGCCGAATTGAAGGTTTCGATTCCCGGCGCCGACAAGGACAAGGTCCAGGCGCTGGTGGAAGAAGCACACACCGTTTGTCCCTATTCGAAGGCGACCAAGGGCAACATGCAGGTCAAGTTGACCGTCGTCTAAGTTTGAATTCGAAGGAGAGAGTTTTCATGGCTACCCCTGCCAACCAGACCGGACGCATCACGCAGGTCATCGGCGCCGTCGTCGACGTGCAGTTCGAAGGACATCTGCCTGCCATTCTCAACGCGATCGAGACCAAGAACGGAAACAACCGTCTTGTGCTCGAGGTTGCGCAGCATCTCGGCGAGTCCACGGTGCGCACCATCGCGATGGACACCACGGAAGGTCTTGTTCGTGGCCAGGAAGTCAAGGATACCGGCGGTCCGATCATGGTGCCGGTCGGAGCCGGCACGCTTGGCCGCATCATGAACGTGATCGGCGAGCCGGTTGATGAACAGGGTCCGGTCAAGGCCGAGGACATGCGTCCGATTCACGCGGAAGCGCCGACCTATACGGATCAATCGACCGAAGCTGAAATTCTGGTCACCGGCATCAAGGTCGTCGACTTGCTCGCGCCTTACGCCAAGGGCGGCAAGATCGGCCTGTTCGGCGGCGCCGGCGTCGGCAAGACCGTGCTGATTCAGGAACTGATCAACAACGTCGCGAAGGCCCACGGCGGTTACTCGGTGTTTGCCGGCGTCGGCGAGCGCACCCGCGAAGGCAACGACCTCTATCACGAGTTCATCGAATCCGGCGTCAACAAGAAGGGCGGCGGCGAAGGCTCCAAGTGCGCCCTCGTATACGGCCAGATGAACGAGCCTCCGGGCGCCCGCGCCCGCGTCGCGCTGTCCGGCCTCACGGTCGCCGAGCATTTCCGCGACCAGGGCCAGGACGTGCTGTTCTTCATCGACAACATCTTCCGCTTTACGCAGGCCGGCTCGGAAGTGTCGGCGCTGCTCGGCCGTATTCCGAGCGCCGTGGGTTATCAGCCGACGCTCGCCACCGACATGGGCGCGCTGCAGGAGCGCATCACCACCACGCACAAGGGCTCGATCACCTCGGTGCAGGCGATTTACGTGCCCGCCGACGACTTGACCGACCCGGCGCCCGCCACCTCGTTCGCGCATCTGGACGCCACGACGGTGCTGAACCGCGCGATCTCGGAAAAGGGCATCTATCCGGCGGTGGATCCGCTCGACTCGACCTCGCGCATGCTGTCGGCGAACATCGTCGGCGAAGAGCATTACAACACCGCGCGCATGGTCCAGCAGGTGCTGCAGAAGTACAAGTCGCTGCAGGACATCATCGCCATTCTCGGCATGGACGAACTCTCCGAAGAGGACAAGATCGCCGTGGCTCGCGCCCGCAAGATCGAACGCTTCCTGTCGCAACCGTTCTTCGTCGCCGAAATTTTCACCGGCTCGCCGGGCAAGTTCGTCGACCTCGCCGATACCATCAAGGGCTTCCGCGCGATTTGCGAAGGCAAGTACGATCATCTCCCGGAAGCGGCCTTCTACATGGTCGGCACCATCGAAGAAGCCGTTGAGAAGGGCAAGAAGCTCGCGGCCGAGGCGGCTTAAAAACGAAGATAGCGAATAGCGAATAAGGAGTAGCGAATAGGGAAGATCGGCGAGACAGATTTCTACTCGCTATTCGCTATTCGCTATGCGCCACTCACCGACTTCAATCGATAGGCTGCGCCAGATGGCTACCTTCCACTTTGATCTCGTCTCTCCTGAAAAACTCGCCTTCTCCGGCGAGGTCGATCAGGTCGACGTTCCCGGCGTTGAAGGCGATTTCGGCGTGCTGGCCGGCCATGCGCCCGTCGTCGCCGCAATCCGTCCGGGAATCCTGACGGTTACGACCGGCGGCACCCATCAGAAGATCATCGTGCTCGGCGGTATCGCCGAAGTGTCGGAGAAGGGCCTGACGGTGCTCGCCGACGTCGCGACATCGATCCAGGATCTCGATAAAGCGCAGTTCGCGGACACGATCTCAGGCATGGAAGCCAAGCTGGCCGAGAAGGAAGGTTCCGAACTCGATCATGCGATCGAGCGTCTGGATCACTACAAGAGCATTCAGCATCAGCTCAATTCGACGGCGATGCACTGAGTAGCACGCCGGTCCATTTCCGTCATTGCGAGCGAAGCGAAGCAATCCAGAAGTCGCTGGATTGCTTCGTCGCAAGTGCTCCTCGCAATGACGATGAAGCCCCTACCCCGCTGAAAACTTTGCGAACCGCTCGGCCACCGTGCGGTAAACCTCGCGCCGGAATGGCACCACGAAATCCGCGACGCGATCGAGCCGCTCCCATCGCCATGAATCGAACTCGGGCGGTTGCCCATTGCGCGGCGTGAGCGGATCGACATCTTCGTCGCGCCCCGTGAAACGCAAAGCGAACCACTTCTGCCGCTGGCCCCGGAATTTTCCGAGCCGGTGCGCCGGATTGTCGTACGGCGGAAACTCGTAGGTCAGCCAATCGGTCTCATCGAGGTATACGGCGTTGACAACGCCGGTTTCTTCCCAGAGCTCGCGCATCACGGCATCGCGCGGATTTTCGTCGGCGTCGATGCCGCCTTGCGGCATCTGCCATTCCAACCCGGGAAGAATGATTTC
>JAFEFK010000450.1 GCA_018240625.1 Pseudomonadota bacterium | reverse complement strand
GTCGGAGTTGACGAGGTATTCCGTTGTCACGCCGAAGCGGCCCGACGCCACCTGTTTGATGGCCGAACGCATCGAGTCGCCGTTCGCCATCGGCTTGAAGCGGTCGGCTTCCTCGCCTCCTTCGCCGGTATTCGACTTGCCGCCGATCCGGTTCATCGCAATCGCGAGCGTGGTGTGCGCCTCGCGCGAGATCGAGCCGAACGACATCGCGCCGGTGGCGAAACGCCTGACGATATCCTTGGCGGACTCGACTTCGGCCAGTGGTACAGGCTTGCGCTTCTCGTCCTCGGCGGTCTTGATCTTGAACAGGCCGCGCAACGTCAAGAGCCGCTCGGATTGCTCGTTCAGAATCCTGGCGAACGACTTGTAGCGCTCCTGCGAATTGCCGCGCACCGCATGCTGCAGGTTGGCGACCGACTCGGCGGTCCAGGCGTGGTCCTCGCCGCGGGTGCGATAGGCATATTCGCCGCCGACATCGAGTGCGGTCTTGTAGATCTGTGTGTTGCCGAACGCATCGGAGTGGCGGCGCGCGGTTTCCTCGGCGATCTCGGTGAGGCCCACGCCCTCGATGCGGGTGTGCGTGCCAGCGAAATATTTTGCGACGAAATCGGCCTTCAGCCCGACGGCGTCAAAAATCTGCGCGCCGCAATAGGACTGATAGGTCGAGATGCCCATCTTCGACATCACCTTGAGCAGGCCCTTGCCGATCGACTTGATGTAGCGCTTGACGATTTCCTTGTCGTCGAGGCTGCCGGGCAGGCGGTCCTTCATCGCGACGATTGTCTCGAACGCGAGATAGGGGTTAATCGCTTCCGCGCCGTAGCCTGCGAGGCAGGCGAAGTGATGCACCTCGCGCGGCTCGCCGGATTCGACGACGAGGCCGACCGAGGTGCGCAGTCCGACGCGGATCAGGTGGTGATGCACGGCGGCGCAGGCGAGCAGCGATGGAATCGGAATCCGATCCGAGCCTGCCATGCGATCCGACAGGATGATGATGTTGACGCCTTCGCGGACGGCGGCTTCCGCGCGCGCGCAGAGTTCGTCGAGTACCTGTTCAAGACCCGCCGCGCCAAAACCTGCGTGGAACGTGGTGTCGAGCGTGCGCGACAGGAAATGCGAGTCCGCGACGTCCGAGATCGAGCGGATCTTCTCCAAATCCGCGTCGGTGAGGATCGGCTGGCGCACCTCGAGACGCTTGGTGGATGCGAGACCTTCGAGATCGAACAGGTTCGGCCGGGGGCCAATGATGGACACCAGACTCATCACCAGCTCTTCACGAATGGGGTCGATCGGCGGATTGGTGACCTGCGCAAAGTTCTGCTTGAAGTAGGTGAAGAGCTGCTTCGGCCGGTCCGACAGCGCCGAGAGCGGCGTATCGTTGCCCATCGAGCCCGCGGCTTCCTCGCCGGTCGACGCCATCGGTGTCATCAGGATGTTGATGTCTTCCTGCGAATAGCCGAATGCCTGCTGGCGATCGAGCAACGGCAGGTTGGAGCGCATGCCCTTGACCGGCGCCTCCGGCAACGTTTCGACCTGAACCTGGGTGCGGCCAAGCCATTCGCGATAGGGATGACTGTTCGCGAGCGTTGTCTTGATCTCGGCGTCGGGAATGAGGCGTTCCTGTTCGAGATCGACCAGCAGCATCTTGCCGGGCTGAAGCCGCCACTTGGTGACGATCTGGTCCTCCGGAATCTTCAGCACGCCCATTTCGGACGCCATCACGATGCGGTCGTCCTTGGTGACGAGATAGCGCGCAGGGCGCAGGCCGTTGCGGTCGAGCGTGGCGCCAATCTGGCGGCCGTCGGTGAAAGCGATCGCGGCCGGGCCGTCCCACGGCTCCATCATCGCGGCGTGATATTCGTAGAAGGCGCGGCGCTGCTCATCCATCAGGGGATTGCCGGCCCACGCTTCCGGAATCATCATCATCACGGCGTGGGCAAGCGAGTAGCCGCCCTGCACCAGGAATTCGAGGCTGTTGTCGAAGCAGGCGGTGTCGGACTGGCCCTCGTAGGAGATCGGCCACAGCCGCGAGATATCCTTGCCGTATAGTTCGGAATGCACCGAGGCCTGCCGCGCCGCCATCCAGTTGACGTTGCCGCGCAGCGTATTGATCTCGCCGTTGTGCGCGATCATGCGATAGGGATGCGCCAGAGACCAGGTCGGGAAGGTGTTGGTGGAGAAGCGCTGGTGCACCAGTGCCAGCGCGCTCTCGAAGTCCGGCTCATGCAGGTCGGGATAGTAGCTGCCGAGCTGATCGGCGAGGAACATGCCCTTGTAGATCACCGTGCGGCAGGACAGCGAACAGGGATAATAGCCCGACAGGCCGCGCTCGCGGCGCTGGTAGATCGCCTGCGAGATCGACTTGCGCAGGATGTAGAGCCGCCGTTCAAAATCCTCTTCGGTCTTGGCCGCGCCATTGCGGCCGATGAACACCTGCATATTGGCAGGCTCGGTCGGCTTGACGGTTTCGCCGAGCGAGGCGTTGTCGGTCGGCACATTGCGCCAGCCGAGCAGGGTCAGGCCTTCGGCCTTGATCTGGTCGGCGATGATGCTCTGGATGACTTTGCGCCAGGCGGTTTCGCGCGGCATGAACAGCGCGCCGACCGCGTATTCACCGGGCTTGGGCAGGGCGAAGCCCAACTCTCTGGCCTTGCGCGAAAAAAAGCCGTGCGGGATCTGCACCAGAATGCCCGCGCCGTCGCCGGCGCGCGGGTCGGCACCGGTGGCACCGCGATGTTCGAGATTGCAGAGAATGTTGATCGCGTCGGAGACGATCTGATGGGACTTCTGCCCCTTGATGTTGGCGATGAAGCCGACGCCGCAGGAGTCCTTCTCGAGGCTGAGATCGTACAGACCATCGGCCGGCGGACGCCAGGTATGTTCATAAGGCGCATGTTCATAAGGCGTGTGTTCACGCGCGGGCTCGAACGGTTTCGAGGCCGAATCCGCCGAATGCGAATTCAACTCGATGTTTTCCCGCTCGAACGTCGACCCGCTCATGTCAATCCAGTCCTCTCGCTCCCGGCTAGACACGATTGTGCCGAAGCCGTCTGTGCCGTCTTTGGCGCACCTTGGGCGGTCGCGGCACCCCCGATCAACAACCTTGGGGCCACCACTCGCACGCCGCGAGCCACATTTTAAGAATTCCGGCATGGTCTCCAACGTCCCCGATGGAAAACCAGCCTTCAAACGTCATTCCGGCGCGGCAGCGCCTCTTTTCGGAGGATGCAAGCGCGGTGCCGACCCTGCCAAATTAAGACAGCTATCCTGTCCTAACCCCGACATTGCCAAATTTTTTTCTATCACACAAGCGCGGGAGAGTCCCCGATTGCGTGGCAGTTATGCCGGGAATGCAGCGGGCGTGGCTGCCCCGCATTTGAGGCAAACACGCCCCGATCCAGCCCAAGGACCGCCTGATTTAGCCCTGACGGTCCCGTCTTGGGATAACAGATTCAGTTCAACTGAATGCAAGGCGTCACAGGAGACCACAATGAGACTCGTGATGGGATGGGCCGCTTCGCTGGCGGCGATGGTTGTCGCCTCGGCAGCGCAGGCGCAGGTACTGGCGCCCACCGAGATCGGCCAGCCGGCCGTCGTCGTCTCTGACGTGGACGGACCATACGCGGCGATGCCGCCGGAAGCCCCTCCGTTCGTCGATGGTCCGCGCTTGCTGCCGCCGACGGAGGTCTACACGGTGGTGCGCGAGAGCGGCTTCTCGCCGCTCGGTGTGCCGCGGCAGCGCGGCTTCGTTTACACCATCGCGGTAATCAATCGCGACGGCGACGACGGCCGCCTGGTGATCGATGCGCGCAACGGGCGCATCGTCAGGTTCATGCCCGCCTATCTCGCTGGCGATCGTTTCAATGAAGGCACGGCGGTCTATAGCCCCGTCGGGCCTCCGCCTGCGGTGATCGAGGGGCGGCGGGGTATTCCGCGCCCGCCGGCGCGGATTCCAAGGCTTGCAATGCGCACGCCGTCCGTCCCGCTTCCAAAAGCTGCCCCTCATGCGGTCGTGGCGCCAAAGCACGTCGCGGCGAAGCCGAAGCCTGCCGCGCCGCCGGTGCAGCAATCCGCAGCGGTGGAGACGAGGCCCGCAGAAACAAAGCCCGCTGCCGCACCAGCGCCCGCCGCAGCAAAGCCGTCGGCCACGATCGAGCCGACACAGACGATGCCGCCGGTGCAGGGCCTCGATTAGCTGGCCGCAGACTTGCACGCCCGTGTTTAAGGAGCGCCTGGAACCCCGGCGCTCCTTTTTTGTTTATCCTCATTATTGGATGCCCGCTCTGGAGGCGTTGACCCGAAGCCATTCTGGTCCGGTCGGGATATTCGGGGAGTGTGGTGTGACGACTGGCGAGGCGGTTTCAGAGACCGAAACGATTGCAAAAACTGGTATTCCCGGTCTCGATGATGTTCTCGGCGGTGGATTCGCGTCCGGTCATGTCTTTCTCGTCGAGGGTACGCCCGGGACAGGCAAGACGACGATCGCCCTCCGATTCCTCATGGCCGGTGCGAAGGCCGGCGAAACCGGACTTTATGTGACTCTGTCGGAGACCGAAGCCGAGTTGCGTGCCGGCGCAGCTTCGCATGGTTGGCATCTCAACGACAAAATAGGCATCTTCGAACTGGTGCCGCCTGAGAGTTTGCTCGATGCGGACCAGCAGCAAAGCCTGCTGTATTCGTCCGATCTCGAACTCGGTGAAACCACCAAGATGATCTCTGAGGCGTTCGAGCGGGTCAAACCCAAGCGAGTCGTGCTC
>JAFEFK010000044.1 GCA_018240625.1 Pseudomonadota bacterium | reverse complement strand
GTGAGATCGGCGACACACCCGCGTAGAGTTTTATTCCTCCTTCTCATTCTGATCGCCGCCGGATTGTCAGCCGATCCGGCGATGGCGCAGGATATCAGCATCAACCTCGGCGGCGCCGCGGGCGGCAACGGCGGCGTAACCGAGCGCGCGATCCAGCTGATTGCGCTGCTCACGGTGCTGTCGATCGCGCCGTCGATCCTGATCATGATGACGTCGTTCACGCGCATCGTCGTCGTGCTGTCGCTGCTGCGCACCGCACTGGGCACCGCGACCGCCCCGCCCAACTCCGTCATCATTGCGCTGGCGATGTTCCTGACCGCGTTCGTGATGGGGCCGGTGCTGCAAAAATCCTACGACGACGGCATCAAGCCGCTGGTCGCCAACCAGATCACCGTCGAGGAAGCGCTGCAGCGCGCATCCGTTCCGCTGCGCGGCTTCATGCAGAAAAACGTGCGCGAGAAGGACCTCAAGCTGTTCATGGACCTGTCCGGCGAGCCGCCACCGGCGACGCCCCAGGATCTGTCGCTGCGCATCCTGATGCCGGCGTTCATGATCTCCGAACTGAAGCGCGCCTTCGAGATCGGCTTCCTCTTGTTCCTGCCGTTCCTGATCATCGATCTGGTAGTGGCGTCGGTCCTGATGTCGATGGGCATGATGATGCTGCCGCCGGTCGTGGTGTCGCTGCCGTTCAAGCTGATCTTCTTCGTGCTGGTCGACGGCTGGGCGCTGGTCGCGGGCAGTCTGGTGCAGAGCTACGGGAACTGACGCCGCCGCGTTGGCGGCGCGCGCCCTCACCCCGCGACGTCGAACTGCTTGCTGAGGTGATCGCCGATCTGCACCAGCATCGCGACCCGTTCCGGATACCCGGGCTTCGCCGCCGTCGCCGCGTCGGCATCGGCACGAAACTCCCAGCTATCGCCGTCGCGGATCACGGAAATGCCGATCGCGTCCGGCCCTTCGACGTGCTCCTTCAGTTCGGCACGCGCCATTGCGATAAGTTCGGCTTCGGTTCTGGTCGGCTTGGTCATGGACGACGGCTCCATTGCGGCGACGCAGGTTGCCGCGCGGCCGGGGCGCTGTCGAGAGGCTGTTTTTCGGCTGCGACGCCTTATCGCGCCAGTTGACCGGCCTGAAATGGCTGCTCGCCACCTTTCGCATCTCCAAAAGCGTTGCTATCGTCAGCGCACAAGAGTGAAGGCCGGGCGGCAATCGATCGCCCGCTACGCGAGGAGGAGATACGAGATGTTTTCACATGTCATGATCGGCACCAACGATCTGGAAAAGGCAAAGTCGTTCTACGATGCGCTGCTGGGTACGCTCGGCGTTGCACCGGCAATGATCGACCGCCACCGCATTTTCTACCGCACCAAGACCGGCGTGTTCTCGGTCTCGCTGCCGATCGACGGCAAGCCCGCGACCCATGCCAATGGCGGCACCGTCGGCTTTGCCGCGGCCTCGCCCGAACAGGCCGACGCCTGGCACGCGACCGGCGTCGCCAACGGCGGAAAGACCTGCGAAGACCCCCCGGGCGTGCGCGAAGGCCCCGCCGGCAAAATGTATCTCGCTTACTTACGCGATCCCGACGGCAACAAGATCTGCGCCTTGCACCGGATGGCGTGATCGGGGCGGAGGAAGCGTGCGCGAGGCGCATGCAGTATTGATCGAGCGGCCGTCTTTGAGATGTGCCCCCTGCGAGGTCACCTCTCCCCACCGGGGAGAGGTCGGCACGAAGTGCCGGGTGAGGGGGCGCTATAATCGTGAGGCCGTACCCCCTCACCCCAGCCCTCTCCCCATGGGAGAGGGAGCGCGGCAGTACTCGCGGCAACCGAAATCAAAAGCCTACCGTGCCGTCTCGACGCGCTTCAGTCCGATGATCTGCGGCAGCGATCCGGTCGGATAGGGATCGGCCTTCGCGGTTTCCGGCGGCAGTGACGCCCTCGTCGTCATGTCGGGGAAACGCGACTTCATCTCGCGCAGGAAGCCGTCGAGCGTATCGACCTTGGCCGCCATCTTGGCGATCTGTTCGAATTCGGCGCTGTTGCCCGAGGCCGGCTTGCTCGCAGTATCGAAGGCGAGCTTATCGGCCGTGCCGCTCATCAGCGGGGCGTATTTCTCGCGAAACCGCGCCATTCCCAGCGAATCCTCGGCCAGGGCGTAACCGATCACGGCACGAATGATATCGCTCTTCTCGGTCGGGCTGAGCGGCTTGAAATCGCGCCAGCGGTCGCCGTAATAAAGTTCGATCTGTTCGGACGCCTCGCGCCAGCGCCGCGCCGCCCAGTAGATGTCCGAGCGCAGACGGATCGCCTCGCGGCCGCCGATGTTGGAGACGATATCGAGCGCAAGGTCGTGACGGCCGATGTCGCTCTGCGCGCGCGCCTCGAGCAGCAATCGCTGCTGCCGCAATTCGCCGGCAAGATCGGCGATGCGCGTCGAGCGCAGCGCCGCGATCGCACGGTCCGGCTTGCGGTTCATCAGATAGACCATCGCAAGCCGCGCAGCGCCCTGCGCACGCGCCGCGCCCTCCAGCCGATGATCGACCTGGTATTGCAGCAGGTCGCTCGCCTGATCCAGCAGATCGACGTTGGCGAGACGATCGGCCAGGCGGCGGATCATTTCATCGCCGCGCCGGCCGATCGGCGTTAGTTCGCGATAGTCGTAAAACATCGCGAGCGCATCGATCGGCGGAAGATCGTCGCCCTTGGAACTGAGAAAAAGTTGAGTGAACAGCGCCGACGCAGTATCCTGAATCTGGCGCGAGACCTCGGAGTCGGGCTGCAGTTTGGTCGCTGTCTTGGCGACCGCGAGAGCTTCCGCATATTTTCCCGTGTCGGCGTAGATCGCCATCAGCATTTGCAGCGTCCTCACCTCAAGCCCGTCGCCGCGCCACATCACTGAAAGCGTTTCAAGATCGCGCAGCGCATCGGGCAGATTGACCTCGTTGCGCTTCCGCCGCAGCGCGATGTCGAGAATCTCCGCTTCGGCCGCGGCCTCACGGTCGGGCGAAGCCAACGCCTCCTGATATTGAGCGAGCGCGTCCTTGTCCCGTCCGAGCGCTTCCGAAAGCCGGCCCCGCATCACGTTGATCGCCGGTTTCATCTCGTCCGGGACGCCGATGGCATCGAGGTCGCTGCCCCGGGCAGCCGCGCCGGAATAATCCTTGACTTCAAGCGAGGCGCGCATCGCATCGGCCTCGATCAGCCGCTGCAGGTCGATCGGCAGTGCAGTTATGGCAAACTGCACGTTCTTGAACTTCTCCCGCGCCTCGGCCCATTTGCTTTGACGCGCAAGTGCAAGCGCTTTCCAGAGTTGGGAATCGTAGTTGGCGCCGATCGCCGGATTGGCGAGGTCGCGCAACGCAGCCGCCGTATAGTTGGTCAGCGAACTGGCGACCGAATGGACAATCAGCAGGACGGGATCTTCTTTTCCTTTTGTCTGTTCCGATAGCGCGAGGTCGAGAACCGCCTTGGCTTCGTGGTAGAAACCGCGCGTCATGTAGAACCGCGCGAGGTCGATCCGCGCCACGGTTCGGGCCTGATCGTCGCTGGCAGCGGATGCCACATCGATCAGTTCATCAAGCCGCTTGAAAAAATCCGCTTGCCCGTCCTTGCGCCACTGCTCGACGTCGAAAATCGGGCGCGCCGCGGTCGTCGCGCGCTCCGGTCCGCTGTTGGCCGCCGACAACGTCAGACCACCGGGCCGGCTTACCGTGACCTTGTCGGGGGATATTTCGAGAGTGACGTCATCGGACTTCGGCTCGACCACGACACCGTGAGCCGACTCGCGCAGCGAAAATTCCACGAATTCCTGCTGCTTGATGACGCCCTGCGCCGGCGGCAGCGCGGTCACAACCATCAATACGTCGCCCGAATCGGAATCGACAATCCGGTGCAGTCGGCCCGTACCCGCGAGCGGCACGGTCACGCTCGCATGCATGCGGTCGACCACATTTCGCTGGGCGTTGAGCGGCAGCGGCGGCTGCTGAACCGCATCGGCAAGCATCACGACCCAGCGTTTGCCCGCCGCAACAGGCGCGGAGCCCTCGGTATCTCCCGATGACAGCGAAGCCAGTTGCGGACGGTTGAGGCGAATACGGATCGCCTGCCCGTTGTCCAGCGCAAGGCGGTCGATGTCGGTGATGAGCGAACCGCCTTCGCGGCGGATGACGCCGACGTCGATCGGCTTTGTCGAATCGAAAACCAGCCACACCACGTCGGACCGGCGAAACATCGCCGCCGGCGTTGCCTCATTGAATCCGAACGTCAAACGCAGACCGTCGCTGTTGCGTTTGGCATCGAGCGTGACGCCGTTATCCTTGGCAGCGTCGTGTGCCTGCGCCGGGGATGCCGCTGGTTTTGCCGCAACGGCCTTGGGCGGCAATTCCTTTACCGGAACCTGCTTGGCAGGAATTTGCTTGACCGGCGCGCCGTCGGAAACGGCATCCTTCGCCATTCGCGCATGGGGCGTTTCGGCGGATGTTGTTGCTGCGGCCGTCGGCGCGACCGCCGGCGCGGGTTCGGACACTTTTATCGTCGGCGTGGACCCGATGTCGGGCTTGGCCGCTGCGTTGATTGTCAGCCCGGCTTGCGCGGCGATCGTCTGCGACGTCGGTTGCGGAATTTCGCTGGCCTTGCCGGACGGCGGCGCTTCGCTGGCTGGCTTCCCCGGAACGGG
>JAFEFK010000449.1 GCA_018240625.1 Pseudomonadota bacterium | reverse complement strand
CGGTCGGATCAAGGTATCTGGGCCCGCTCCTCAGCATGAATGAGAGCCTAGCGCCACCGTCTTCCGCCCGGGAGACCGCGATCGACTCGCCGCGGACCACGCATTGTCCGATGACGACATCCGGCGAACCGCGAAAACGATACAAGGTCCGGATATTGCCAGCATGCATGACCTCAATCTGCCACCACGTGCCAGCTCGCACAACGCGCGCAACGCGACCGCCTTCAGCAGTGTAGACGATTGCTGAAGGACCGTCCGAGCCCCACATTTCCGCCGCATAGAACCGCATGTCCTGAAGGATCGGATGCCGGAACAGGCCGAAGGGTCTAAGCAACCGCCCCTGCATGGGATCGGCCAGATTGAACTGGCCGACGACGAGGCTCGGTCGGGGGCAGAATGGGGGAGCGGCGGTGACAGCACAGGGATAGAACGCGACCATGACAATCGCCAGGGCCGAGCTCGCGATAAACGGCAGCATTCGACATGCAGGCGCTCTCATCAGGGAACACGAACCTCGTACTCAGCCGTCGATACCGAGATCGCAGGCATGTCGCGGCGGGTGCGCCCCGCAGCGAGCGTATGCACCTCGTTGATGAACTGGCAGGTCTGTTCCTCGTCAAACGCTATCGGGCTGGTGGCCTCGCCGCGAGGATCGAGCCGCGAGAGAACGGACTGATCCCAAACCAGCACGGCGGTGGCTGTAAATCGGCCGGGTTTCGCCTGCACATGCTCAGGGCGCGACATGAGGATGAGCACATCGCCCTCCTTGGGAGCAACAAACGGCGAGGGTAGCCAGAACACCGTTTCGCTCCAACTCAAGTCCCAGGGATATTGTCCGGCCAGAACTGGGTCGCGGGCGAAGAGCACATAAGCGCAGACCGGCGTTTCTCGAGCGCCGCGAAATTTGAGCTGGCCGCGATCCTGTCCCGCAAGAAAGATGGGCGTCGAACCGGACGGCACCGCGTTGGCAAATGCACGGGTCGAGGCGAACTGATCGATCACCAAAGCCAT
>JAFEFK010000448.1 GCA_018240625.1 Pseudomonadota bacterium | reverse complement strand
GGAAATGGATCCCATTCTCGGCCGCGACAACGAAATTCGCCAGCTCATCGACGTTCTGATGCGGCGGCGGCAGAACAACCCAATCCTGACGGGTGAGGCTGGCGTCGGCAAGACGGCGGTCGTGGAAGGGTTCGCGCAGCGAATTGCGGCGGACGATGTTCCGCCTCCCTTGAAGGGCGTGCGGCTTTGCGCGCTCGACATCGGGTTGATGCAGGCTGGCGCGTCGATGAAAGGCGAGTTCGAGCAGCGCCTGCGCTCCGTGATCGACGAGGTTCAAAATTCGCCAACTCCGATTATCCTTTTCATCGATGAGGCCCACACCCTGATCGGGGCTGGAGGATCGGCGGGAACGGGAGATGCCGCGAACCTTCTGAAACCGGCGCTGGCCCGCGGCACGCTCCGCACCATTGCCGCGACCACCTGGGCCGAGTATCGGCAATATATCGAGAAAGACCCGGCGCTGACGCGGCGCTTCCAGCCGATCCACATCGACGAGCCCGATGTCGAGACCTGCTGTATCATGATGCGCGGCCTGCTTGGCCCGATGGAGAAGCATCACAAGGTCAGGATTTCCGACGCCGCGATCGTTGCGGCGGTGAACCTTTCGCATCGCTATATCCCGGCCCGGCAGCTTCCGGACAAGGCCGTCAGCCTGCTCGATACGGCAGCGGCCAGGGTTGCCATCAGCCAAAGTTCGACCCCGGCTGCGCTCGAGGATACGCGTGTGGCGATCGCCGCGCACGAGGCGGAGCGCGCCGCACTCGTCTCCGACAGCGATCTCGGTGTCGATAAACATGAGCGGATTGCGGCGATCGATGCCGAAATTTCCGCGCTGAAGGAGAAGCTTGCCGGCCTCGAAAAGGCGTGGGCCAGCGAACAGGCGATCGTGGAAGAAATCCGCACCCTGCGTGAAAGTCTTGCCAAACCCGCCGACGGCGGTGACGTCGAGGCCAAGCGCGGCGAGTTGCGGAGCAAATTCGAATCGCTCGAAGGGATCGCTCCCGAGGAGCGCATGATCTATGCCCAGGTCGACGAGCAGTCGGTGGCGTCGGTCGTATCGGACTGGACCGGCATCCCGGTCGGCCGAATGGTGCGCGACGAAATCGAGACGGTGCTCAAGCTCGCGGAAATTCTCAATCGCCGCGTGGTCGGTCAATCGCACGGTCTGGCGATGATCGCCAAACGCATCGAAACCAACCGCGCCAAACTGGACAATCCGCAGAAGCCGATCGGCGTATTCATGCTTGCCGGCCCTTCAGGCGTCGGCAAGACCGAAACCGCGCTGGCGCTCGCCGAAGCGTTGTATGGCGGCGAGCAGAACATGATCACCATCAACATGTCGGAGTTTCAGGAAGCGCACACGGTATCGACCTTGAAAGGCGCTCCTCCCGGCTACGTCGGGTATGGCGAGGGCGGCCGGCTGACCGAGGCCGTGCGCCGCAAGCCCTACAGCGTCATCCTGCTCGACGAGGTGGAGAAGGCCCATCCCGACGTCCACGAGATCTTCTTTCAGGTCTTCGACAAGGGCGTGATGGAAGACGGCACGGGACGCCGCATCGACTTCAAGAACACCCTGATCATTCTCACCACGAATGCCGGCACCGACCTGATCATGGGACTGTCGCGCGATCCGAAGTACCGCGACGAACCGGAAGAGCTTGCACAGATGATGCGGCCCGAATTGCTGAAGGTATTTCCGCCGGCGTTGCTGGGCCGTATCGTATCGATTCCCTATTTTCCGCTCTCGGGGCCGATGCTCGCAGGCATCGTTCGCCTTCAGCTCGACCGGATCGGAAAACGTATCCGGGAAAATCATGGCGCCGCGTTCACCTACGACGATGCGGTCGTGGATCACATTGTGTCCTTGTGCAACGACCCGGACTCGGGCGGGCGCATGATCGACAACATCATCACCAACACCCTGCTGCCGGCGCTGTCGCGCCAGTTCCTCAACAAGTCGCTGGCGAAAGAAGAGCTGAAGGAGGCGCGCGTCAGCATCGAGGATTGAAATTTCAGGTATGAGTGCGCATGATGATTATATAAGTTCCGAATTACTCAACTCCCTTAGGAAGAGAAGCAGCATATATCGGTTGGAACCATGAGCGGCCTTCGCATTT
>JAFEFK010000447.1 GCA_018240625.1 Pseudomonadota bacterium | reverse complement strand
TAATCGGCGGCGCGCTGATCCTGTGGCTCGCTGGCCGCGCGTCGCCGGGCGACGTCACCTATGTGCTGACGAGTTACTTCATCATCCATGGGTACCTGCGCGACGTCGGCATGCACATCAACAATCTGCAGCGTTCGGTGAACGACATGGAGGAGCTTGTCGCCATCCATGACGTTGAAATCGGCATCGCGGATGCGCCCGATGCAACGCGCATGGAGGTGAGGGGCGGACGCATCGTGTTCGATGCGGTGACGTTCCACTATGGCGGTCATCGCACGCCGCTGTACGATCGCCTCTCGGTCGATATCCGTGCCGGCGAGCGTATCGGGCTGGTCGGCCGATCGGGCTCCGGCAAGACGACCTTCGTCAAGCTGGTGCAGCGGCTGCATGATGTCAGCGGCGGCCGTATCCTGATCGATGGTCAGGATATCGCGAAGGTGACGCAGCAGTCGCTGCGCGGCCAGATTGCCATCGTGCAGCAGGAGCCGATCCTGTTCCACAGGTCGCTGGCGGACAACATTGCCTATGGCAAACCCGGAGCCGGCCGCCGTGCCATCGAACAGGCGGCGCGGCTGGCCAACGCGCACGATTTCATCGAGCAGTTGCCGAACGGCTACGGTACCCTGGTCGGTGAACGCGGCGTGAAACTGTCCGGCGGCGAGCGGCAGCGCGTGGCGCTGGCGCGCGCCTTTCTTGCCGATGCACCGATCCTGATCCTCGACGAAGCGACGTCGAGCCTCGATTCGGAATCCGAGGAACTGATCCAGCAGGCGATGGAGCGGTTGATGAAGGGACGAACGTCGATCGTGATCGCACATCGGCTGTCGACAGTGCGAAGTCTCGACCGGATTCTGGTGTTCGATCGCGGCGACATCGTCGAGCAGGGCACGCATGCGGCGCTGGCTCTCCATGAAGGTGGAATCTATCGCAGCCTGTTCGAACGGCAGGTGCTCGGGACAAGCCAGGTTGCCGCCGAGTGAGCGAAAATGAAGGGTCGGCGCGGCGCGCCGGCCCTTCAGGTTTCGGCGATCGGTCCCGGTCTGCTGCCGCGCGTGCGCGCGCTGATTGCGACGGTAACGACGACGGCGGCGGCGAACAGCACGACCGGAAGCGTGATGGTCTCGCCGTTGAACATCGCCGCGAGCGCGAACGTGATGAAGGGTTGCAGCAATTGCACCTGCGAGACGCGCGCGATGCCGCCCATCGCCATGCCGGCGTTCCAGGCGAAGAATCCGATCCACTGCGAAAACAGCGCAACATAAAGCAATCCGAGCCACGGCTTCAGCGGAACGCTGGCGATGTCGGCGGGCATCGTGAGCGCCGCCGCCGGCAGCGAGAACGGCAACGCCATCACCAGGATCCAGCTGATGACTTCCCATCCGGGCATCGATGCGGTGAGGCGGCCGGAGAAACCGTAACCGATCGCGGACACCGCGACGGAGGCGAACAGCAAGAGGTCGCCGGTCGAGAGCGCGCCGCCGCCCTGGCGCAGCGCGAACGCGATCACCAGCCCCGCGCCGATCACGGATGCAATCCAGAACAGCGGTTTCGGGCGCTCGTGGGTGATCGCGACGGCGACAAGTGCCGTGGCAATGGGAAGGAAGCCGAGCACCACGCCGCCGTGCGAGGCGTCCACCGTCTTCATGCCCATCGCCATCAAGAGCGGAAACAGCACGGCGACGCCAAGCATGGCGACGGCGATCTGCGGCCACAGCCGCCGCGGCGGCAACGGACGGCGCAGAACGATGAGCAGCACCAGCGAGCAGATTCCGGCTATCGCGGTCCGCATCGCCGTCAGCGCTATCGGATCGATGGCGGCGACGGCGAGGCGTGTCGCGGGCAGCGTGCCGCCGAATACGGCGACGCCGATGAAGCCGAGCAGCAGGCCGAGACGTGTTCGCGAATCCGGCGCTGATGATGTGGATGAGATCGTCGAGGACATGAACCGAGTGCTATCGGGTTCGCGCGCCCTTGCCTAGCATGGGCCGCGCGCATGCCGGTCATGCGCGGCGTATCCGGAAATGGCGAAGGGTCCGGCGTGTGTGCGCCGAACCCCTCATTCTCAGCAAGACGCGCTTTCCCTCGAAAACGCGTCGCGAAGATATCAGCCAGCCTGTAAGCCGGGTTCTGTAAGGCATCGCACACTCGCGTGCACGATACGTGACGGCCATTCCTCTGGGACAACGTTTGCACGCTGCCTCAAGCAACCTACCCGGACGGTCGGGCCCGACATGGCCCTGCGGTGTTCTCGCGCGAGGCGAACTGCCGCGGCGCCGTCCCTATTCGGTTTTGCTCCCGGTGTGGTTTGCCATGCCGTCTCCGTTGCCGGATACGCGGTGCGCTCTTACCGCACCTTTTCACCCTTACCGCCCCTCCCTTTAATCCCTCCCCCGCAAGCGGGGGAGAGTAGGGTGGGGAGGCGGTTCGTTCTCTGTGGCACTGTCCCTGGGGTCGCCCCCGCCGGACGTTATCCGGCACCGTATGTCGATGGAGCCCGGACTTTCCTCTCCCGCAGCCTTTCGGCCAGTGCGGGAGCGGCCGTCCGGCCGACTGACGCGCTACGCATGGGGACTTCCGGTGGCCGCGTCAAGCCGGGAAGATCGCCAGAGCCGCCGAAAATAATTTATCCTGAAGATGTCGTTTTGCGATTGGGCCGTTCGACTGACGGCATGATCCCGAAAACCGGAGATCATGCCATTCCGGCGCGCCGCGCCGGTCGAGAGGAGTTAACGCGATGCAGTACCTGCTGATGATCTATCAGAACGAGGCCGAATACGCGAAGCTGGACCCTGCGATCCTGCAGAAGAACTCGGAAGAATACGTTGCGTTCACGCAGTCGATTGTCCAGAGCGGCAACTTCAAGGCAGGCGACAGGCTTCGGCCGATCGCGACCGCGACGACGGTGCGGGTGCGCGAGGGCAAGACCCTGACCACCGACGGCCCGTTCGCCGAAACCCGCGAGCAACTTGGCGGTTACTATTTGATCGAAGCGAAGGATATCGACGCGGCGCTGGCGATTGCTGCCAGGATTCCAACCGCACGAACCGGCGCGATCGAAGTGCGGCCGATCTGGGTCTACAACTGATCGCTTCGAGCTTCGTCATTCCGGGATGCGCCTGTTGGCGCAGACCCGGAATCCAGAAATTGGCAGAGGGATTCCGGGTTCGCGCGTTGCGCGCCCCGGAATGGCGGAAATGACGCCACGCGACATCGAAAGAATTCTGCGCGACGAGGCGGGGCGGGCGTTGGCCACGCTGATCCGCCTCGTCGGCGATTTCGATCTGGCCGAAGACTCGTTGCAGGATGCCTTCGCCGCCGCACTCGAGCGCTGGCCGGTATCGGGCCATCCGTCGAACCCGCGCGCCTGGCTCGTCAATGTCGGACGCAACAAGGCGATCGATCGCATCCGCCGGCAGGCGAATTTTCGCGGCAAGCAGGCGGAGCTGACGCACGAACTGCTGCTCAACGTTTCGCAGCATGATGCCTGCAACGACGGCGCCGCGCTCGGCGACGACATGCTGCGGCTGATCTTCACCTGTTGCCATCCGGCGCTGGCGATGGACACGCAGGTCGCCTTGACGTTACGCACCGTGTGCGGCCTGACGGCGCCCGAGGTCGCGCGTGCATTTCTTGTCGGCGAAGAAGCGATGGCGCAGCGGCTTCTGCGCGCGAAACAAAAAATCCGTCTTGCCGGCATTCCCTATGAGGTGCCCGATCGCGACACGCTGGCGCCGCGGCTGCGTGGCGTGCTGGCGGTGATCTATCTGGTCTTCAGCGAAGGCTATGCCGCGACATCCGGTGAGAACCTGATGCGGCTGGACCTTGCGCAGGAAGCGATCCGGCTGTGCAGATTGCTCGACAGCCTGATGCCGGGGCGCGGTGAAATCAAGGGACTGCTGGCGCTGATGCTGCTGCACGATGCGCGCCGGGCCGGCCGCGCGACGGCGCGCGGCGATGTCGTGCTGCTGGAAGAACAGGACCGCGCGTTGTGGGATCGGGTTCAGATCGCCGAAGGCTTGCTGCTGGTCGATGAGGCTCTGCGCGCGCCGGGCGGGCCTCATGCCTATGCCGTTCAGGCCGCGATCGCAGCGCTGCATGCCCGTGCGCTCAACTACGCGCAAACCGACTGGCCGCAGATCGCGGGCCTCTATGAGGTGCTGCTGCGGATCAGTCCGTCGCCGGTGATCGAACTCAATCACGCCGCCGCCATCGCCATGGTCGATGGTCCGGCGCGTGCGCTGGCCCTGATCGATGCGCTGGAGGCGCGCGGGACCTTGCGTGGCTACGAGCTGCTGTTCGCGGTGCGCGCAGATCTGCTGCGCCGTCTCGGACGGCATGCTGCCGCATGCGACGCCTATCGTTCAGCGATCGCGGCCACGCAACTGGAACCGTCGCGCCGGTTTTATGCGCGGCGGCTCGCGGAGCTCGAACGCAGAACTGATTAGCGCGCCGCCACCGCGACGTCGCCGGGCAAGCTTTCGAGCAGCGCTTGCAGTGTCTGCAACGTCGATTGATCGGCAACACCATCGACGCGCTCAGGCCGGAAGTGACGCTGAAAGGCGGCGACCACTTCCATGGTCGCGGTATCGAACTTTCCGTTCGTCTTGATGCCGTAACCGTAGCGCGACAATGCGTCCTGCATCGCGCCGACATTGTGGCCTTCGCTGCCGATCTTCAATACGTCGCCACGCACGATCGGCGCGGGCCGCACCCAGTGGCCGACGCCGGAATTCGCCAGCGAGTGCCACGGAAATTTCTCGCCGGGATCCTTCTTGCGCGCCGGTGCAACGTCGGAATGGCCGACGATGCGATGGCTCGGGATGTCGCGTCGGAGGATGATGCCGCGGCACAGGGCGATGACGGCGGCGATCTGCCGCAGGGGAAAATCCGGATAGCCCCAGTCATGACCGCGG
>JAFEFK010000446.1 GCA_018240625.1 Pseudomonadota bacterium | reverse complement strand
GGGGCGCTGTTGTGTTTTTTGCTCCTACGGGTCGTTACCATGTCCGTCGGTCTTAGCTCACCGGCCCGATAATTCGAACTGACAGCATTGGCGTGGCTCAAGAACGAGAGCGTAACCGCTCATTGTAGAGAGTAGGTCCCGGCGCATCTATTGCGACGCTTGAAAGCGAGCCCGGTGATCAGAGCCGCAATGATGGGCAATTGAGCCGTAAACGTATGGACCGTTGGGGCGACAGGCTAATCAAAGATAATGCGAGGCACCGAACGCAATGGCGTGATGTCGACGAGGCCGACCCCTTGCAGAGTGGCGACACCTTGCTAGGTACACAATGATGTTAGGCACTGCGCTTGCAGTGGCATGATGTACTCGCTTGGAAGAAGCTGACCCAGGTCGCTCGGACCGACATCGTGGAGGCCCCCCTTGCTCATCTACATAATGTGATAGTATTCAAAAATTAGTCCGCTATAAGTGTATCATGGGAGGCCGAAAGCTCCAGGTTCCGTCGAGGCAAAAGCCGCCCTACCTACGTAGGTGGACGGTGCTTTTGCTTGCCTTGACTTATCTGTTCGTTGGCCTAGGCCACGCCGCTTTTCATGCCAAGGAAGCCCTCGCCGCGACGGCAGTGTCGGAGATAGGTGTCGCCGCCAGTGGCGGCTCAGATGAAGGCGATTCCACAAAGGCGCCTGTTCTTGCGGAACATTGTTCTGTTTATATACCGGTCATGATGCCGACGCCCATGCTCATGACCTCGCCAATCGAGCATCCGGTCAAGATCGTCTTTACTGCGCCTCAACGCTTGCTTGAGGACTCCCCCAAGCTCGACACGCCGCCCCCCAAGCACCTGACCTGAAGACCGTCATCACGCGCAGTAGGCTGCGCGTCGTCTTTACGCATTTCAGGTCGATCTCATGCACCGAATCAATGGGGCAGTGCGCATTGCGTGCGCATGGCTTGTCCTCTCAATTCCAGCGGTGGCCGCTGAGCGGTCACGACCAATTTCGCTCCCGCAAGCGTTGCAACGCGCGTTGGCTGCCAATCCCCGCCTTACCGCCGCCGAGCGGGACGTCGGAATTGCCGGTGGGCTGCGGATTCAGTCAGGGGCATTGCCAAACCCGGAAGCCTCGTTCGAACTGGACAACGCGCTCGGCTCAGGACCGTACAAGGGAACGCGTTCGGCCGAAACCAACCTGCAGCTCAGTCAACTGGTCGAACTCGGGGGCAAGCGCGAAGCCCGCATCGCCGCCGGCGAAGCCGGCATCGGCTCTGCGATCTGGCAGAGGCGGGCGACACGGCTGCAAGTGTTATCCGAGACCGCGATTGCCTTCATTACCGTCATTAGTGCGCAACGTCGGATCGAAATCTTCGACGATCAGATTGCCAGCTTCGACCAGTTAATTCCGCAACTGCAGAAACGCGTCGAGGAAGGAGCGTCATCGCCCGCGGAAACCGAGCGTGCCCAGGTCGCGGCCGATCTGTTCCGGGTTGAACGTGACCGAGCCAAGACCCAGCTGGCGACCGCCCGCCGGGATCTCGCCATCCTGATGGGCGAAAGTATCCCCCATTTCGGCAAAGCGATCGGTCAGTTGGCCCTCATCGGACGGCCACCCTCATTCCAGTTGGTCCTCAAAGCCATTGAGGCTAATCCTCAGTTAATGCGCTGGACCGCCGTGACCGCCCAGCGCAATGCCGAGTTATTGATCGCTCGCCTGAAAGCTGTCCCTGACGTTCGGTTCTCTGTCGGATGGCGGCACTTTCAAGATACCAACGACAATGGTGTCCGGCTTGGTGTGTCCATCCCGTTGCCAATTTTCGATCAGAACAGAGGTAACATCCTTGCGGCCCAGGAGTCGCTCGCCAAGACCGCGGCTGAACGTTCCATTAACAAACTGGTTCTCACCAGCATCGCCGGACGAGCCTACGACTCGGTCAACGGGGCACTTGCGGAGATCAAGCTGTGGCGTTCCTCGGTCATTCCAAAAGCCCGCAGCGCCGCCGAAACCATCCAGAGCGGCTATGCCCAAGGCCGCTTCACCTTGCTCGAACTGCTCGACGTGAAGGGCTCGGTCCTTCAGGCACTGCTTCGCGAGCAGGAAGCCTTGCAAAACTTCCATATCGCCGTCGCGACCATCGAAGGTCTCGTCGGTAATCCGTTCTCGCTTACCCATCAGAGTTCAAGATGATCAAGGCATTTGCTCGCTACTTCGTATTTCTGCTGGTCGCCGCCGGACTTGTCTATGGCGGCTACCTGATGTTGAAGCCCGCCACATCGACGCCGACGCCAACCGAGGCATTGGAAAGCGAGCACTCCGACAACGTGGTCTTCAGCGATGCCAAGGTTGAGGCGTCGAGCATTGAGCTTGCAAAGGCCTCCTCTGGCGTGTTGCGCAACAGCATGTTCTTGAACGGTATCGTGCAACCCAACCAGGAATTGCTGGTGCAGGTGACACCGCGATTTCCCGGAATCGTTCGCGATGTGCGCAAGCGCATCGGCGACAAGGTCAAGAAGGGCGACGTCCTGGCGGTGATCGAGAGCAATCAAAGTCTGACGCCTTACGAATTGAAGGCATCGCTCGCGGGGACGGTGATCGATCGTCAGATTACCCTGGGTGAGTACGCCTCCGAACAGAAGCCCGCGTTTATCGTCGCCGACCTATCGACGGTGTGGGTCGATTTTTCTGTTTATCGGCGGGACCTGAACCGGGTCAGCGTCGGCGACGAAGTGCTGATCGACCCCGCCGATGGCGGGGCGCCAATCGACGCTAAGGTTTCCTATCTGGCGCCGGTCGGAAACAGCGATACGCAGAGCGCCATTGCCCGGGCCATAGTCCCGAACACCGGACAGCGATTGCGTCCGGGTCTCTTCGTCACCGGACGGTTGACGCTGACGGCGAAGAAGGTCGGTGTCGCGGTCAAATCGTCGGCGCTTCAGACCGTCGAGAACCGCACGGTGGTGTTCGTGCGCAACGGCGACAAGTTCGAGGCGCGGAACGTCGAAGTCGGCCAGCGCGATCCACAGCTCGTCGAGATCACGTCCGGCGTCCTTGAGGGCGACGTCTACGCGGCGCAGAACAGCTTCATCGTAAAGGCGGAAATGACCAAGGGAGCGGGTGGCGATGAACACTAACAACGGAATGATTTTGATCACCGCATTGATCAGGCCCCATATGGAAAGCCACGTCGTCCGTGCGCTTCACGATTTGGCGGATTTCCCGGGCTTCACCTTCGATGAGGTTCGCGGCCAGGGACGCGGGCGCGGACAGGGCGGGACCTACGTCGCCAGCGACGAGGACATCACCTATCACCAATACCTTGAATTGAGGGTGGTGTGCCCGATGGACCAGGCCGCCGAGATCTGCCGCCGAATCGAAGCGGCGGCTTGGACTGGGCGAAAGGGCGACGGTGTCGTCTATACGATACCGGTCAAGACCTTCGCCCGGATTCGGGAAGCGGGAGCGAAGGAGCACCGCCATGATTGAGGCGATCCTGTCCTTCTCGATCCGCCAGCGCTGGCTGGTGATGATCGGCGTACTCCTGATGGCCGCCTTCGGTGCATGGAATTTTACCCGCTTGCCGATCGATGCCGTGCCGGACATCACGAATGTTCAAGTGCAAATCAATAGTAGCGCACCGGGCTACTCGCCGCTCGAAGTCGAACAACGGATCACGTTTCCGATCGAGACCGCCATGGGCGGCTTGCCCCATCTCGAGAGCACGCGTTCGCAGTCCCGCTACGGCCTGAGCCAGGTGACCGTCATCTTCAAGGACGGAACCGATATCTATTTCGCGCGCCAACTGGTCAACGAACGGATTCAGCAGGTCAAGGATCAGCTCCCCGTGGGTGTCGAAACGGCGATGGGTCCGATCTCGACCGGTCTTGGAGAGATCTATTTGTTCACAGTGGAGGCGAAACCGGATGCGCGCAAGGCTAGGGGCGAGAAGTATACCCCGAGCGACCTGCGGACCATCCAGGACTGGATCATCAAACCGCAATTGCGCAACGTGCCCGGCGTCATCGAGGTCAACACCATCGGCGGTTTCGAACGGCAGTTCCAGGTTTTGCCGGATCCGGCGCAGTTGATGGCCTACAAGCTCAACTTTCGTGATGTGATGACGGCGCTGGCCGCGAACAACGCCAACGTTGGCGCCGGCTACATCGAGCGCAACGGCGAGCAGTACCTGGTCCGCACGCCCGGTCAGGTGGCCAACGTTGAAGAGATCAAGGAAATCGTCATCGGCTCACGCAACGGCGTGCCGGTCCGGATCTCCGATGTCGCCGACGTCAGCGAAGGTAAGGATTTGCGCACGGGTGCGGCAACCATCAACGGCAAGGAAACGGTGCTCGGTACCGCCATGCTATTGATCGGCGAAAACAGCCGCACTGTCGCGCAAAGCGTGGCCGCCAAGCTCAAGGAAATCGGCAAGTCACTGCCGGACGGCGTGATCGCACATACCGTCTACGACCGTACACATCTCGTTGAGGCAACGGTTGCGACCGTCGAAAAGAACCTTGTCGAAGGCGCTTTATTGGTCATCGTCATCCTGTTTCTGATCCTTGGCAATTTCAAAGCGGCGATTGCTACGGCGTGCGTCATCCCACTCGCCATGCTGTTCACGATTACGGGCATGGTGGAGAACAAGGTCAGCGCCAATCTAATGAGCCTCGGAGCGATCGATTTCGGCATCATTATCGACGGCGCCGTCATCATCGTCG
Organism: Pseudomonadota bacterium; assembly: GCA_018240625.1. Lineage (GTDB taxonomy): Bacteria > Pseudomonadota > Alphaproteobacteria > Rhizobiales > Xanthobacteraceae > Nitrobacter. Next base: position 564 of record JAFEFK010000446.1, on the reverse strand, counting down.
AGAACTGCCTGAGATTGCTCGCGGCGGAGCAGCACCGGTTGGGCCGCCTGCTCAATAGGCAAGAGCGATTCGAGACCATTCTTGCGGGCTCGCGCGAAGTGATTGGCCCCAGCCTGTTTGGCACGCTGATCATCGCCGTGGTCTATCTGCCGATCCTCACCTTGACCGGTGTGGAAGGGAAGATGTTCACGCCGATGGCGCTGACTGTCCTGATGGCGCTGACCGGGGCCGCCATCCTGTCAATGACCTTTGTCCCCGCCGCCGTTGCGCTATTGGTGACCGGCAAGGTGTCGGAGCATGAGAACTGGTTCATGCGCGGCGCGCGTCACCTTTATACACCGCTCCTGAGCGCATCGATCCGCAATCGCGTCGGCGTGGCGGCGATCGCCGCATTGTTCGGCGTGGTCTGCGGCATCGCGGCCACACGGATGGGCTTTGAGTTCATCCCGAGCCTCGACGAAGGCGATGTCGCGCTGCAGGCCATCCGGATTCCGGGCACCAGCCTGACTCATTCGCTTGAAATGCAGGCGATGCTTGAGAAGCGGCTGCTCAAGATTCCAGAGG
>JAFEFK010000445.1 GCA_018240625.1 Pseudomonadota bacterium | reverse complement strand
TCCGCCACCGACGCCGATGTCTTGGTATGTCGGCAACAAGCCAATGGCAAAGGGTCGCCGCACCCATGATGAGAGGCGTCAGGATCAGGATCGTCTTTCGGCCGACCGGTCGCCAAAGTGACTAAAAATGATCGCGCCGACCGGGCGCGCCACAAAACCGACCGCATGAGTCGTCCAGGTCAGCAGCGTGTTGATCGTAGCGCCGTCGGATGGAAAGAACAGCTTGCTGAAGACAATCGCGGAGACGACTCCGTAGAGGAAAAGTCGCACTACTCGGCGGCGCAACCGCGCTCGCGACGGCTATCTTGGTGACTGAATCTCAGATTTCCCAGCACTCATTTTGACCTCCCTGCTTTGAACGAGAGTCTGATTTCCGATCGACTCATGCAGCTTTTGCTTCCTGAACACACGCGGTTTGCGCGGCTTCGAACAGCCTGTCTTTTGAGCCAAGGAAATTTCGTCTGCGTTTGCCCTCGAGCGCTTCTTCGATCAGTTCGCTCCACCCCTTGCGTTCGATGCGGCAAGTCGTCGGATTGCAGGTAGCACCGAGTTTCCGAGAGAGTCCTCAAAGATATCTGCGCCAATAGCGAGATCGTCGCCAACGATGCGTTTGCGGCTCTGCTCGCAGAGTCAAACCATCACGACCTCCTCCTTTTCGGCGATGGTTGGAAATTCAAATCTATTGACAAATTCGTATAAGAAATGCGAACTATTTATTATGCCAATAGTTTTCAGCCAGCTCCGGGCGTTTCACACCGTGGCCGAGCAAGGCGGCTTCACGGCCGCCGCCCGTGTTCTCAACGTTGGCCAGCCAACGCTGACAATCCAGGTCAAGGAACTGGAAGAGAGCTATGGCGTGGAGCTTTTCATCAGAAGATCGCGACGTATCGAGCTGACGGATGCGGGCATTCAGCTATTGGAAATTACGCGCGGCGTTATGAAGTTCTGCGATGAAGCCCATGATTTGCTCACCGCGTATCGTCAATCCACGAAAGGACACTTGCGTCTGGCAACGGTAGGACCGTTTCACGCGACTGAAATTCTGGCTGCTTTCAAACGCAACTATCCGGACATGGAGATTTCAACCCTTCTGGGCAATTCGCAGCGTACGCTCGAACACATCATCAATTTCGAGGCCGAGGTCGCGATCCTCGCGCATGTTCCTGAAGATCCGAGAGTGGAAATGGTGCCTTATCGCACCCACCGTGTCATCGCATTCGTGAATGGCGATCATCCCTGGTTCAACCGCAAATCAGTCAGTGTCCGAGAACTCGCAACGCAGCCCTTCGTGCTGCGTGAACGGGGATCCACGACCCGCCGCGCGTTTGAAGCCGCAATGAAGGAAGAAGGACTCACGATCAAGCCGGTATTCGAAATCGAAAGCCGTGAAGGAGTCTGGAAGGCGGTTGAACAGGGACTTGGAATCAGCGTCGTTGCCGACTTTGAATTCGTCTCACATCCCAATCTGCGCGCGATCGAAATCAAGGATCGGATGATCACAACTCAATACAGCATTGCCTACCGCAAAGAGCGCGTGCATTCGCCCATCATCAAAGCATTTCTAGCAACAGTGCGCGCGATGAAACCCACAAGACAACACCGTGGTACTTGATCTGATAGCTCTCGTGGACCGCGTCTGTGGCCCAAACTCTGTGTCGATTGTGCCAGTTGAAATGCGATGTCCCTACAATGTTTGGAGCGGTCGTCCGTCCACACTATCGTGGGATTGCCCGAGAAAGTGCAGCACCGTCGGCGCGACATCAATGACGCTGGCCGGCGCATCGACACAACGACCAGGCTGGAAGCTGCCACCATCCAGCATGAGAACAGGAGACTGCTCGAAACGGCCGAGTCCGCCATGTTGTCCGCAACCAAGTCGGCCTGATTTGTCACCGACAGGCTTTGCAGCGAAGCTGCGGCCGACGACGCCGTTCCCATTCGGCATGTCGTCCGAGGCAAGCGCGATCGCGAAGGACAACCCACCATCCGGTGGCAAGCCAGCTTCACTGAGTTGATCGGGGCCAAAGGCGCGACCAACCCAAGGCCTTGTCTCAAGAAAACGGCCGATTTCGGGAATCCGAGCCGCGTACCGCCGGTCCACATAAATATGTGCGGCCGTGCCATTGGGCGCGACAACCACGTCCCGCGAATCGGCATCGTTCTTCAAGCCAGCGGCCACCAGCTCAGCGACAATGTCTACGACTTCGCTGACTGTCTCATGCCCGTGGTCGGAGCCGACCAGCAAAAGAATATCGTCACCCGCTAGCCGTGCGGCATCTACCGCAGCCGCAACCATCGCTACGTTCGTATCTACGGCCGCCAGAGCAGCGCGATGCTCATCAGAGCCGAGCGGAACGGCATGCTGAGTCTTGTCGGGATCACCCAGCCACAGAAGTCCGAACGCGGGGCGACGCGTATTCACAACATCGGCGATGAAGCGTTCAGTCGCCCTGCGATCGCCGGCCAGATCGGCGGTAACACAAAGTGCGTCGTCGCCCTGGATTGGCTTGCGCCCGGGCCCGAAGGAGCCGGCACGGTGATAGACGTGGCCATATCCATTGGGATCGTGCATGTACGCCGCACCGGGAGAAACATTGTTGTAGATGATTGCGCCGCCGCAATCGGCCAGCCGCTCGGCCAGCGTCGGCTCGTTCAAGACATGCCCTGTGAGCCGCAATTTATCGTCTAGGAATGTTGGCAAGCCCACATCGAAAAGGCTCAACTCGTCGCCGTCATATAACGCCACGGTATTGCCAACCAGACCATGACGTGCCGGCCGGCAACCGGTCGCAAACGACGACGATACGACCCGCGTCACCGACGGGAATACGCTGCGATAGTCGGAAAACCAGGTCGAGCGCGACCGCAAGGTCGCCAGGTTCGGGGTCAGCTCTGCCGTAACGAAATCCCGTCGCAATCCGTCAAGAATGACGGCCACGACGCGCGAGGGGCCTTTTCTATCCTGCGGCACGATCACCCTCACAAGACATTCGCGCCGTCGCTACTCTCGCGCAAAGCGCTCGGGTATGATCGGCGAAGGCTAGACAACGAAACATCACGTTCAGGCATATTCGAAGCTCTCACCTCGCTTGACGAGCGTTCGCTTGTCGAGAAAATCATGGAAATGGACCGTGACCTGCCTCTCCTCGATGAATATCACCGCGTAGGCAGGCGGTTCATGGCTCTTTGGGACAGGCGATACCGTCTTGAGATCGAACGGCACCTGGTGATTGAGTCCTCGCATGGTGGACCAGGAAATCCCGCGCCAATTTCCGCACGCGGGGCGATGCACGTGTCCGAAGAAGAGATGCTCGATGCGGTGCCCCTCTAGCAACCGTCCGAACGTCTCGGGTTCTTTCAACGCAATCCGGTCCACGCTCGGGATACCGATTTCAAACGGCGGATGATGCATGAAAAGGTAGATTGGCTTTCCGCGCGCCACACGTAGTTGAGCCGAAAGCCACGCGCATCTCGAGGCACAGTAGGCGCCGGCATTTTCGCCCTCGGAGAGGGTGTCAAGAAGAATAAAATCGCCATGCTTGTGGTGAATAACGCTTTGGAAGAAGCCACCTTCATCCCGCGGCATACGATTAAATACCTCACCGTAGGTAACCCGACGATCATGATTTCCGAGAAGGAGATGATACGGGATGGGTAGCGTCTCCAGGATGGAATGGAGTGCCCTGTATGCCGCCGGTTCGCCGTTATGTGCGAGATCTCCGGTAATGATGCAGAACTCAGCATCGCTATGATTGGCCCTGATGTCGGCAAGGCATGCTTCAAGCGTGCGAAACGGATCAAGACCATGAAGTTGGTCACCAGGTGTCACCAGATGCAGGTCAGTGACTTGTATGATTTTCATTCTGTTGTTCCCAATCCG
>JAFEFK010000444.1 GCA_018240625.1 Pseudomonadota bacterium | reverse complement strand
CATTGAACCGTTTGCTCCGCCGCCTGATTAAGACTGGAACCTTTTGCACGGTGGGGAGTTTCAGTTCGAATCAGGAGTTAGTGATGCAGGCTGTTGTCGAACGCGTAATGCGCGCCTTTAGCATCAAACACCACGACCTGTCCGAGGACAAGGCTGCGGCCGTTCGACCGGAAGTGACCGATTTCGCAACTGAGTTGCTTGAGACATACCAGACTCGGCTTGCACAACGCGAGCAGCTTCCTCGCAAGCAGCATCCCCGCAATCATTGACGCGTCCGTCTAGCCCTGGTGTGATGCTTCCGCGATTTCAGGCTCGCTATGGCGCATTGCCGATAGCACAGGAATCGCGATCACCAGTCCCAATACCAGAAGCGCGGACGCCAGAATGAACGGCGCGCCTGGCAGCACCCATGGCGCCGTCTTACCGATGATATATCACCGCGGCCCGGCGCGGCGAACCTACCGGAGGCTTGTCGATCAAATCAGCGATTGGCTCGTTGTGCACGACGCGCTCATGACTTGCGCTTGCGTTTATGAGCGAATGGATTGGCCTTTTCCCGCAGCGTAATGCGGATCGGCGTGCCCGGCAGATCGAAGAAGCCACGCAAGCTGTTGACGAGATATCGCAGGTAGGATTCAGGGACCGCATCGGCACGCGAACAGAACACGATAAAACTCGGCGGCCGAGCCTTGGCCTGCGTCGCATAGTTCAGCTTCAATCGGCGCCCCGAGACCGCCGGCGGCGGGTTGGCATCCACCGCCTGCTCGAACCAGCGGTTGAGCGCGGCGGTCGGCACGCGCCTGTTCCAGACCGCGTAAGCATCCTGAATAGCCGTCATTAGCCGATCAACGCCCTCGCCCATCAGGCCGGAGACTGCGACGATCGGCATGCCCTTGACCTGCGGCAGCAGATGATCGGCATCAGTGCGTAGCGCCGCGATCCGGCCGGCGCCGCGATCCATCAAATCCCACTTGTTGACCGCAATCACCAATGCGCGGCCTTCGCGCTCGATCAGGTCTGCGATGCGAAGATCCTGCTCCTCGAACTTGTTTTGCGAATCCATCATCAGCACGACGACTTCGGCGAACCGAACGGCGCGCAGCGTATCCGCCACCGACAGCTTCTCGAGCTTTTCTTCGATCCGCGATCTGCGCCGCAGTCCGGCGGTATCGAAGATGCGAAAATCGCGGCCGTGCCAGTTCAGTTCGACCGAAATGGAATCTCGCGTGGTGCCGGCTTCTGGGCTGGTCAGCAGCCGCTCTTCACCAAGCAGATGATTGATCAGCGTCGATTTGCCGGCATTGGGACGCCCGACGATCGCAACACGGATCGGCCGCTGCGAAATATCTTCATCGGACTCGATGATGTCATCGTCATCGAATTCCTCGCTCTCTTCGGTTGGCTCCGGCATGATGCCGCGTAACGCCTCGTAGAGGTCGCTCATGCCCTCGCCGTGCTCGGCGGATACCCCGACAGGATCGCCAAGCCCCAGCGCATAGGACTCCATGGCCCCGGCCTCGCCGTGCTTGCCCTCGCTTTTGTTGGCGACGAGCACGACAGGTTTGTTGGCGCGGCGCGCGAAATCGGCGAACGAACGATCAGTCGGCGTCAACCCGGCGCGCGCATCGAACACGAACATCAAGGCATCGGCGGCTGCGATCGCCGCCTCGGTCTGTTCTTGCATGCGCGCCGTCAGCGACCCGCGCGGACCTTCGTCGAGGCCCGCCGTGTCGATAATCGTGAAATCCAGATCGCCAAGCCGAGCCTGTCCCTCGCGACGGTCGCGGGTTACGCCAGGCTCATCATCGACCAGCGCGAGCTTCTGCCCGACCAGGCGGTTGAACAGGGTCGACTTGCCGACGTTGGGCCGGCCTATGATGGCAATGGTGAAGGACATCGGCGTTCCCTGTCCTTTACGGACGGCGTGTCAACAGCGGCCATCCGGCCGGATCAGCGCGAGAAGCTGCCGCTGGGGAGCGGCGCCGGGAATGGCGAGGCGGCCGGCGGGGTTTGCTGCACCGGCTGCTGCGGTGGCGAGGCCTGATCCTGCGGCGCAGGCTGGTCCTTGGGCAGCGACGTGGCGCGGCGATGAACGAGCCGCTTCGGCTTGGGAGCCGGCGGCGCCGCCGCGGCAGTGCTGCCTTCTTTCGCGGGCGTGGCCTCTTCACCGGCAGATGGAGCGTCAGTGGACGCGGGCTTACGCTTTGCCCTCGATCGCCTTGCCCGCTTGGGTTCTTCCGGCGGCGGCGCCACAACCGGGGCCGCGGCCTCTTGCTGCTGCTGTTCGACGTTGCTCTTGTACAGCTCCTTCGGAACCCCCTGCTCGACTCCCGGAACACCCTCGGGGAAAACCAGCTCGCGCTTGCCCGGCAACTTCTTCTTGGTATCGAGGAAGTCGAGCATATCCGATGGATCCCAATTGGTCAGGCTGCTGCTGCAACCGGCCAGCGCGCCGCAGAGCGAGATCAGAACGGCAGAGGCAATCAATCGTTGCGAGCGGCGCATAACAGTTCTCATTCAAACCTGTGTTCGATACACGATGCTCAGCTCTTTGCAGCCGGCGGCAGCAGGGCCTGCAACGCTTCGGCGCGGCTGCGGAGGCTCGCCGGCGTTTGGCCGTCTTCGCTGATCATATCCAGCCATTTTCGCGCGGCCGTCATATCGTTGGCACGCCATGCGGAGAGCGCCAGAAGCTCGCGCGCCGTGTGGCGGAAGGTCGCCTCGGGCGTGGTCGCCGGCTCCAGCCGCTGCAACAGGTTGTTGTAGGTTTCGGTGTCCAGCAGCAATCCCGCAGCACGTACCCTGGCGAGATCGCGTTCCTCGGCGCTGACCGTGCCGTCGGCCGCGATGTCATCGTAAAGCTTGACCGCAGCCTTGGGATCGCGCTTCGCGGCTTCCGCAGCGGCGCGGAGGCGTGACAGACTGCGATATCCGGACGGCGCGGTCGCCGCGAGCTTCGTAAACGCTGCCTCCGCTTCGGCAGGCTTGTTCTGATCGGCCAGCGCAGCGGCGGCCTCGAAGGCCGAACCGGCCACAGCAGCCTTCTGAGCCTCGAGGTACTGGTAGCCACGCCAACCGCCGACCGCCACGATCACGAGGACCGCGGCGGCGATGATCAGCGCCGAATAACGATCCCAAATCTTCTTGAGCTGCTCGCGACGCAGGTCCTCGTCAATTTCACTAAATAATTCAGACACTTAAGGTTTTCCCGTCCCCGATTTTGCGCACATCCGCGGCGCAGCAGCGTGCGCTCATCCCCACCATGGCGGCGGCGATATCCTACCGATATGGCGCTGACAAGGCAAAGCAAGCCCGATCAAAGTGTTAACGGCAATTAGGCAATCGGGGACGCGGGCCGTGATGACCCCCGGCAGAGCCAAGAGGCCACGCGCACGTGATGCGGCAAACCCAAGGCAGGCCGAACGGCTCGTGCGGCGAACCCGTGGCATGCGGCAATACCGTGATCTGGCCGGATTGCCCTCGTTCCGGTCTCGCCGGCCACGTGACTCGCGCTATGGCGCCGCCATGGTCTCCCGCAGTTGCCGCTTCATCACCTTGCCGTTGGCGTTGCGCGGCAGCGGTTCGGCGCTGAACATGATCGTTTCCGGCACCTTGTAGTCGGACAGCCGCTCCGCGCACCATGTGCGCAACGCATCGCTGCTGACCGTGCCGTCGCGAACGACGATCACCGCATGCACCCGCTCGCCGAGTACGGGGCACGGCTTTGCGATGATCGCGCTCTCGACCACGGCGGGATGCGCCGCAAGGACGGACTCGACTTCGGCGGAATAGATCTTCAGCCCGCCGCGATTGATCATGTCCTTCTGGCGATCGAACACCCGCACGAAATTCCGGTCGTCGATCGAGCCGAGGTCGCCGGAGTGCCAAAAGCCGCCGGTGAAACTCTCCGCGGTCGCCTTCGGATTGTTCCAGTAGCCTTTGACGACCGAGCCGCCGTGAATCCAGATTTCGCCGATCTCGCCGCGCGGCAGTTCGCGCCCCTCCGCGTCGACCACGATGATGTCAGCGCCGGGACACGGCAGTCCGACGCTGTCGATATACGTCGCGGTGAGTTCCGGCGGCATGACGGTGGACGGCGATGACGTCTCGGTCGCGCCGTAGGCATTGATCAGCTTGAGCTGCGGAATTTTCGCGGCGAGCTTTTCAATGGTCGCTACCGGCATCGGCGCGCCGCCGTAACCGCCGATCCGCCACGCCGACAGATCGTGGGTGTCGAAATCGGCCTGCAACAGGCACAGGTTGTACATCGCAGGCACCATGACCGTCTGCGTCACGCGCTCCTGCGCCGCGATCTTGAGATACTCCGCCGCCTTGAACTCGGCGACGATGATCAGCGTGCCGGCGCAGCGCGCCATGCAGGTGATGTTGGCGACGACGCCGGTGACATGCGCGAGCGGCACCGCCGCGATCGAGCGGTCCGCCGCGGTCAATCCCATGCAGGCCTCGTAGATCATCGACGAGTGAATGACGTTGCAATGCGCGAGCATCGCGCCCTTGGGCCGCCCGGTCGTGCCCGAGGTGTACATGAGCAGCGCGGTGTCTTCCTCCGCCACCTCGGCGGGCGGAAGCGATTTATCCGCGAGCAGCCGCACAAATTGCGAACGCGACACGTCATCCTCAACGGCGATGCGATGCAGCAGGCCGCGTACATCGGCGGCATCGGGCAATCGATCCGCCAAAGCCGCTTCGTGAATCAATGCTTTCGCGCCGCAATCGTTGAGCACATACGCGATCTCGGGCTTTTGCTGGCGCGTGCCGAGCAGCACCGCCACCAGCCCCGCATGCGCCGCACCGAACAGCGCCAGCACGAATTCGATCCGGTTACCGAGCAGGAACGCCGCGCGGTCACCGGGCGCAAGGCCAAGCTCTCGCAATCCCGCACCGACCCGCGCGGACTCTTGCACGACCTCGCGCCAGCTCATGCGGCGCGATCCGCAGACCAATGCTTCGCCGTCGGGGTTCTTGGCAGCGGCCTCCGCGACCATCGCCCAGACGCTTTTCGGACGCTCCGAGAACATCGGGACTACGCGGTCGCCGAAGCGTGCCTCGAGTCGCATGGCGGGAATGGGATAGTTCGACCAGTCCATCGTTCGTTTCCATGCCCTGATCTAATTGTCGGGTTCAAAGTATAAACAGGCGTAGCCCCTACGCCTGACTGGACGGCAAACAATCTATTAGCCATCCATACATCCGCTCAAAAGACCGAGGCTATTTTTTCTTGTCTTTAATGGGTGCCGGATCTTCCGAATAAAACTCGGGCATCGGCGGAGGATGATGCTTGACTGGACTGGTTTCTCCGACAGCTATGTTGACGGGAAAACACCAACCGAACATCTTGACCGTTTCCGTGAGTTTTACAGCGGTAATTAGTTTATTAGCCGCATCGTTACACGCGCGATCCGACTCAAACTCCATCGAAGATGTATTTTGGAGCGCCCACAGTTGATCTGACTGTCCGCTGACGGGCGGGGCTGTAAAAAACATAAGAAAAAGAATGAATTTCATTTTGACTCAACGCCGGTTTGGGACGGTGATTTGTAAATTTCTGATCGTCTGCTCCAGTTGCAAATTCTCAAGTTTGTAGCGAGCGGCGGCAGAAAGGCCGCTGGGTGTTGGCGCGGCTTCGCCAACGAACGTTATCAATTTAGCACCATTTTTTTGCTGATCATTAACGGGAAGCAGCCTAGCTGACGAAAGATTTACAGGCTCAGGATTGCGCGTGAGAGCTATTTCCAGCTTATCGT
>JAFEFK010000443.1 GCA_018240625.1 Pseudomonadota bacterium | reverse complement strand
GAACTTCTGAACCCAAACCACACTGGAATTATAGGATTTGCTGGTGTCCCTTTGATTCCGAAGTTCGCACCAAAGGTTGCTGCAAGGGCATGCGAACTTCGGATTCGGGACACTATAGCGTTTTCGAGCGAAGTGGCGGCCGGTTCGCGTAAAGAAAACGCGTCAAACCAAAAACATAGAGCCCCGCTTCTGATTCCATCAGAAGCGGAAAGGCTCTAGTTGAACAGCGCGTCGATATCGTCCTGCGAGGCGTGACCCGCGTCGCCATCGAGCTTGGGGCCGTTCAACAGCTTGGCGTCGCCGACGCGATCGTCCACGATCGGCGGGGCGTGCGCTCTGATGGCATCGACGCCACCCCAGATATCCATCATGACGTTGATGTGATGCTCGATGAATTTCATCGTAGTCATCACCTTGCTGATGCGCTGGCCGGTGAGATCCTGAAAGTTGCAGGCCTCGAAGATCGAAATGACGCGTTCCTGGATTTCCTCGCTCAGCAACCGCATCTGGTCCGGCGATGTCACCTTCGATACGGCGCTCGCCGATTGATCGATGGCCTCGGCTGCCTCGAGAATCTGCTGCGTCGCCTGCTCGGTCCCGCCGACCACGGCGCCGAGTTCGCCGGTGACTTTCGCCATCTCGTCGCCGTTGAAGCTCTTGCCGTGCAGAACCGCGATCTCCTGCTTGGTGCGATTGATGGCGTCGTAGATCAGATCGAGTTCGGTCTTGAGTTTTTCGCACTGTTCGATTTGCGCGCGATAAGTCTTCAACAGCGCCTGGGCGTCAGCGACCTCGCGGTTGGTCGATTCGATCTCCGCAGCTACCGCCTCGACCGAACCGGTGTGATGCGGAGTTGCCATCTTTTCGCGGATCGCTCGCAGCTCTGCCATGATTTCGCGGTGCATCGGCATCGGTACGGCGTCGTCATCGGTTGTTACCGTGATCGGCGCACCGCCGTCATAAATTTCTTCGATGCGAAAGCGCTTGCGACGAACAGGCATCGGATCCCCCAGCTTCTACTACTCAATGCGTTTTATACAGCGTGTTTTAACGCCGGGTTCATGCGGGAACTTTGCGAATGAAATCGCCGCGCGCACACCGATGATTAACCATGCCGCTCGCGTGTTCATCGAAAATAAACGCTACCGGAAAGAACAGCGCTGTGTTGACGACGTGGTGAATCGAAACGCCGCTTTTGTTTACCAAACCGATGCGGTTTTGATTTTAATTCGCTCGTGTGCAAACGCGCTATCGGGCGCGCCCACGACGAAACAGTACAGAGTACGTCGATGTTCAGAAAAACCTCTCTCGCGCTCCTTGCGGGCGCATCTTGCTTCGCGTTTGTAACTCAATCCGGCGCACGCGAACTGCGCGCGGAGTTCACCGATCAGCCGGTGGTGATCCGCGCCGATCAGGCGGTCCCGCAGCAACCTGCTCCACAACAGGTGGCTTACGGCGAGCGGTCCAACATGGGCGGCGGGTTTATCGAGTTTCTGTTCGGCGACGCCTCGCAGGCGCCACGCTACCGGCAGCAGTCATACGACCAGCGCCCGATTTATGCGCCGCAGCCGGAGCAATATCAGCCGCCGCAATACCAGCAGGCGCAGCCGCAGTATCGGCAGGAGTATCAGCAATCCGAGCCGCAGCCGCAAATGGATCGGCAACAGGTCATGCGGGAACAGGATGCAAGCGAGGCCGCGCATCCCGCGTTCGATCCGAAATTCGAAAAGCAGACGGTCGACTATCACGGCAAGGAAGCCGCTGGCACCATCGTGATCGATACGTCGAGCAAGTTCCTCTTTCTTGTCCAGGGCGACGGTAAAGCGTTGCGTTACGGCGTTGGCGTCGGCAAGCCCGGCTTCCTGTGGGCGGGCGTCAAGACAGTCACCGCGAAAAAGGAATGGCCGGATTGGACGCCGCCCGCGGAGATGCTGGTGCGCCGGCCCGATCTGCCGCGCCACATGGAAGGTGGCCCGCAAAATCCGCTCGGCGCGCGCGCCATGTACCTCGGCTCGTCGCTCTACCGCATTCACGGCTCCAACGAGCCATGGACGATCGGCACCAACGTTTCATCCGGTTGCATCCGGATGCGCAATCAGGACGTAATCGATCTCTACGGCCGGGTTCATGTCGGCGCCAAGGTGGTTGTGATCTGATCGCAAACCGTTTTCCGAAACAGGAACGGCCGCCCGATCGGGCGGCCGTCTTGCTTTAGCGTACTGAAGACGGCTCAGGCGTAATCGCTATCGCCGCTGTCGGAATCCATATCCATCTCTTCGTCGTCATCCTGATCTTGATCCTGGTCCTGATCGGCATCCGCCTGCGCCTGATCATATTGTCCGCTATTCCGTGAGCCGACGTCGTTAAGACCTGCATCGCGCGCAAGACTGCTGTTGGATTGATCGCCGCCACCCCATGGGCTGCGCATGCCGCCGAGACCGCCGGAGTCCCCGAAGCTGCTGGCGTGGCCGCCGCCGCCCATCATGGAGCGGATGCTGCTCAACAGCAGTCCGCCACCGACGGCGCCCGCGGCTGCCGCCGCCGCTGTTCCGAGAAACGAGCCGCCCCCCGCTTGCGGTGCGCCATAGGGCTGCCCCGCATGTCCTTGATCGTAGCGTCCCTGATCGTAGCGGCCTTGATCATATCGGCCCTGATCGGTGCGTCCGGGCGCGTCGGCTTGCTGCAACGCCTGTCCGGTGTTCCAGGCGGCCCGGCCTGTCGGCATCGGAGGCGGCTGCACGTTCGGAACCGAGCCGCGCTGGGGAGACTTGCCGAACACGGTATCGCGCATGGAATCGAGGAACCCGCCTGGGGCGGCCTGATCGTTGGCGGCGCCGGCCTCCAGTTGCTGGATGCGGTCGTGGGAGCGCTTCAGTGCTTCATCCTGCACCAGGACCGTTTGAACCAGCGTGTAGAGCGCATTGGGCGCCCGCCGCAGGCCGTCGGAGATGACGGCGGTGGCGTCGGGATCGCGCGGTGCGTTGTCCACGCTGGCGAGGCGGGTAAAGAGGTCGTCAACCAACTGGCGTTCTTGCGGCGTCATGGCGCTCTCCCAATAAGATGGCGGATGGGATGTAGGCGCGTTTTGTGTCGCAAGTAGTGCCTGGGCGGATTAAATTTCTGTATGCGGCAAAATAGCAGGGCCGCTTTGGGCATCAGCGCAATGTAACTTTATTCGCCGCCAGCATGTCGCCAAAGCCGTCCCCGGACAAAAACGCGTATTCCCGCTCGCGTTGGCCGGTAAGGGGATCGAGTGCGACCAGGATGTCGTCGACAAAGCCGGGATGACACATGATCAAGCCGCCATCCGGCGAGCCGTCGAGAAAGCCCTGCATCAGGACGCTGAACTCGGACGCGCCATTGAAATCATAGGCGCCGGCGAAACCCGGATTGAATGCAACGCTCGCACGCGCGGCACGGCGGCGAAACCCGGCGCTGAGCGCATCGAGAAGCAGCGCCTTCGGCATGCCGAGCCGCTGCGTTAGCGGCTGGCGGCGCCCGCACTGGCGAACCCATGCGCTGGGCGCCGTTTCCTTGACCGCCGACAGGAACGCGTCGCGCACTTGCGGAAAGATCTGCACATGCTGGTGGCCGTCGACATAATCGGGCGCGCGGCCGAGCCGTTCTGTGAACGCCGCGATCTGCGCCTTCAGTTCATCATGGATCATTTCGCGATCGAGCCGGCGCAGCAGGCTTAAGCGCAGCATTTTTGCCAGAGGCAGAAACAGGCCGCCTTCGAGCGGCCGATAGTGCATGGTGAGCGGATGGAACGGCGCGGTCAGAGTCGCATGCAGGCCAACTGCGCAATGCGGGTTGCTGCTGGCCGCGGTCTTCAGCGCGTCGATGTCGTCGCGCCCGGCGGCAGGCCCGACCACCATCACCGATGTCGCATTGATGCGCTTGCGTTCGATCAGATCGCAGATCGCGCGGTTGACGCCGGGGCTGATGCCATAGTCGTCCGCACACAGCCATATCCTGCGTTGCGAGTCGCTGCCGCTCATTCGGCGGCTGTCCGATGCGGATCGACGGCCGCCGGTTCGCTCTCGGCCTGTTTGACGCTGTGCTCGGCGACGAAGTAAATCGGCCGCGCCTTCAGTTCCGAGAGAATCTTGCCGATATATTCGCCGACGATGCCGATCATCAGAAGTTGCACGCCGCCGATCGTCATCAGGCCGACCACCAGTGACGGATAGCCCGGGACGCTCTCGCCCCTG
>JAFEFK010000442.1 GCA_018240625.1 Pseudomonadota bacterium | reverse complement strand
TCGGCGCGGGATTCGCCACGTAACACGAGCGTATTGCGAAGCTGATCCGGATTGCGCCGTGAACAAACCCGTCATCGTCTCTGAGGAAGCGCTGGTCGCGCCCGTCGTCGTGCGGGACCTGACGGCGCCGGCGGCAGCGAAGGCCGCGGCGGTGGCCGGTCCCGCCTATGTCGTGCTGGCGGGAATCAGCTTCTCGCATTTCCTCAACGACACCATGCAGTCGCTGATCTCCTCGGTCTATCCGATCCTGAAAGACAATTACGCGCTCGACTTTGCGCAGATCGGGATGATCACGCTGGCGTTCCAGTTTACGGCGTCGCTGCTGCAGCCGGTGATCGGGCATTTCACCGACAGGAAAGCGCAGCCGTTTTCGCTCGCGATCGGCATGGGATTCACCTTCGTCGGGTTGCTGCTGCTCAGCATCGCGCATCACTACGGAATCATTCTGATCGCGGCGTCGCTGGTGGGACTGGGTTCCGCGGTCTTTCATCCGGAGTCGTCACGCATCGCGCGGCTGGCGTCGGGCGGCCGCTATGGCTTTGCGCAATCCGTATTTCAGCTCGGCGGCAGTTTTGGCACGTCGATGGGGCCGGTGCTGGCCGCGCTGATCGTCGTGCCGTTCGGCCAGCCGAGCATCGCGTGGTTCTCGCTGATCGCGGCGCTTGCGATCCTGACGCTCTGGCGTATCGGGTTGTGGTATCGCCCCCAGATCGCCCAGAAGAAATTCGCCGCACCGAAGCCGCATCCGGATGCCCCGGGTTCGCGCCGGGTCATGATCTCGCTGTTGGTTCTCGTCGCGCTGCTGTTCTCCAAGCAGCTCTACGTCTCGAGCCTGTCGAGCTATTACATCTTCTTTCTGATGGACAAATTCGGCATCTCGACTCAAGCCGCGCAACTCTATCTTTTCATCTTTCTTGCCTCGAATGCCGTGGGTGCATTTTTCGGTGGCCCGCTCGGCGACCGCTTCGGCCGCAAATACGTCATCTGGTTCTCGATCCTGGGGGCGTTGCCGTTCACCCTGGCGTTGCCGTACGCCGGATTATACGGAAGCGCGGTGCTGACCGTCTTCATCGGCCTGATCATTTCCTCGGCGACCTCGTCGATCATCGTGTTCGCGCAGGAACTGATGCCGCATCGCTTCGGCATGATCTCCGGCGTGTTCTTCGGCGTCGCGTTTGGCATCGGGGGACTGGGCGCCGCCGTGCTCGGAAAAGTCGCCGACCACACCGGTATCGATTTCGTCTATCAGATTTGCGCCTTCCTGCCGGCGCTCGGCCTGCTGGCCGTCTTCCTGCCGAAGATGCCGGGACATTCGCGCGGCTGACGGCCGTTCGGCTTTCATCAACGTTCCGTTAGGATGCGTGGCGAGGTGAGGGCCGGTGCTGTTGCGCCGAGATCGCGCGCGGAAAATCCTCACCAAAAATCAACCTTAAAAATTAGGGTTAAGCCGCGCTTAAGAATTAGATGCCATCGTCCGTCCGTGAGTTTTCGGGAGTGGGGCCTCCGTTGTCTGCCTCACCGGACAAAAGGACGAAGCCAATGCGTAGCGTTAAATTTCTGGTTGCCGCCGGAGCGGCATCGTTGTTGTCGTCGGTCGGCGCTCTCGCCGCCGACATGCCCCAGATCATGCCGCCGCCGCCGCAATATTATGCGCCCGCGCCGGTCGAGGATCTCGGCGGCGGCTGGTACCTTCGTGGCGATATCGGCATGACCAACACTCACGGCAAGCTGTTCGCTCCGGCCTATACCGATGCAAGCACGGTTTCGGTCGATCAGCTCGGCCACGAATTCACCGGCGGCATGTCATACGGACTGGGCGCCGGCTATCAGTTTAACAACTGGTTCCGCATGGATGTGACCGGCGAATATCGCTCCCGCGTCCAATTCAGCGGTATCGATTACGCCAACGTCAATTTCGGCGGTGGCCTTGGGGTTCTTCCGATCGGCGATTCCTACCGCGGCGGTTACTCGAGCTGGGTCGCCATGGTCAACGCCTACGCCGACCTCGGCACCTGGTGGTGCATCACTCCGTTCGTCGGTGTCGGCGTCGGTGGCGCGTACAACACCTTCAGCGGCTTCTCGGATGTCACGACGGTCAACCTCGGTGGCGGCACGACCTCAGGTCTGTATCAGGCCTCGTCGGCCAGCAAGCTCGATCTTGCTTGGGCGTTGCACGCCGGTCTTTCGTATCGCGTCAATCAGAACATGACGATCGAACTGGCCTATCGCTATCTCGATCTCGGCACGGGCCTGACAGGCTCTGGCGCATCGTTCGATGGCACGGTGACCAACGGCCGTCCGTTCCAGTTCCGTGATCTGACCTCGCAGGATATTCGGCTTGGCGTTCGCTGGACCTGCTGCGATGTGGCGCCACCTCCGCCGCCGCCGATCATCACGAAGGGCTGATCTGCTCCTGAAAATCTTAACGAGTCTTAACGGCGCGGGACGTCCCCGCGCCGTTTTGTTTTGAGCCACGGGTTCAATGGTCGGCGAGCGTGACGGGTTTTTTCGGAAAGATCGTGCCGTTGAACGTCCGCGCGACAACGATTGGTTAAGGTTAACAGGCGATGATTGCACGTGAACAAGTTGTGTCGAGGGAGCGTTGCGATGCGTAGATTTTTGCTGGCGGCAATGATTTTTGGGGTGGCGCAGGGCGCATACGCAGCCGATATGCCGGACCTACCGGTTCTGCGCGGTTCTTTGCCGGAAGGGTTGAGCACATCGCGAACCGTCTGGCAGGGCTACTACGTCGGCGGCCAGGCAAGCTACAGCTCTGTCACATCCAAGCCATCGCCCACGTTGAATAGCGATCTCCAAAGCACATTCATCCCGCCCACGGGCTATCCCAACTATCCATGGCAGCCGCTTGGCTCGGCTTCCAAACAAGACACAGGGTGGGGCGGATTTTTCGGTTACAATTCCCAGTGGGACGATGTCGTGGTCGGCATCGAAGGCAACTACATCCATAACGGTCTGAACGCCTTTACATCATCCACCGGCTATGTGTTCGACCCGACACTTCCAACCAGCATGGTCGCAACATCCAACGCGACAATCCGGTCCACGGATTTCGGTTCGGCCAGGTTGCGGGCAGGCTATGTGATTGGCTGCTTCCTTCCCTACATGTTCGGCGGCGTCGGCGTAGGCAGCCAGACTGTTGACCGGAGCGTCTCCACATCTCCGCTTCCTCAGAACCAGAACTTGCCGACACTGATTTCGAGCGCCACAAAGACCAACCTCGTTTACGGCTATTCCGCGGGCGTCGGCGTCGACGTGATGTTGGTGGGCGGCCTCTTCCTGCGCGCCGAGTATGAATATCAGCGCGTGACGTCGACGATCGAGTCGACCATCAACAGCGGACGAGTCGGACTCGGCTACAAGTTCTGATGGCGTATCCGCGACGGAACGCCTCCGTCCGGCTCCGTTGACAGAATTGCACTCGGCTGTTGCTCTGCTGTCCTGACCGGGCGGCGAGCCATGATGAAGATCTTCGGGGATATCAATTCGGGCAACTGCCTGAAGGTGAAATGGGTGTGCGATCGCCTCGCACTGCCCTACGCGTGGGTCGCCATCGACACGATGAAGGGCGAGACGCGGACGGCGGAATTCCTGTCGCGCAATGGCGCAGGACAGGTGCCCGTCATCGAACTCAACGACGGCCGAACGCTGGCGCAATCCAACGCCATCATCCGTTACCTCGCCCGCGGCAGCGATTTGATCCCCAAGGATGCGTATCTCGCCGCGAAAATGGATGAGTGGCTGTTCTGGGAGCAATACAGCCACGAGCCCTACATTGCGGTCTGCCGTTTTCAGATGGTGTATCTCGACAAGCCCGCGTCCGAACTCGATCCGGACAAGGTCAAGCGCGGCTATTCGGCCTTGGCGCGTATGGAGCAGCAGCTTGCGGTGACGGGCTTCCTGGTGGGTGACGCGATTTCGCTCGCCGATGTCGCGCTGCTGGCGTATACGCGGACGGCGCACCAAGGCGGCTTCGATCTCGGCTCTCATGCGTCGATCCGGCGCTGGGTTGGCGAGGCCGAGCGGGCTCTGGCGCTTCCATCCCTGACGCCCTCCAGTTCATAACCTGATGTAATCCGCGACATGACGAAGACCACCCGCATGACCATCCGGCCCGCCGCGCGTAACGATGTTCGTGCCATTGTGGAGATGCTTGCCGACGATCACCTCGGCAAGGCGCGTGAGCGGCTGGAAGATCCGTTGCCTGCCTCGTATTTCCGCGCGTTCGATGCGGTCGCGAGTGACCGGAATATCCAGCTGATGGTGGCGCAGGACAAGGACGGGACGGTCGTCGGCTGCTTGCAGCTCTGCGTCCTGCCGGGGTTGAGTTCACAGGGCGCATCGCGCGGCCTGATCGAGGACGTGCGGACAGCCTCGCATCGCCGCAGCCAGGGTATCGGCGAGCAGCTGGTGCAGTGGGCGGTGAATGAGGCGCGGGGCAGGGGCTGTGTCTTGGTCGAACTTCTGACGCATCAGACCCGCACCGACGCCCAGCGCTTTTATGCGCGGCTCGGATTTCAGGCCAGCCATGTCGGGATGACGCTGCGGTTCTAGCGCGAGATTGTTTCAGATCGCGACGGTTCCACCTCCCCCTTGCAGGGGGAGGGAGCGGTAGGCGCGGCAGTTTTGATTCAAGCTCCGGCCGATCTGTCCTGGCACGTTTTCCGCAGTCGCCAGATCGTGAGCCTGCCATGCGGCGCCGAAGCTGGAACGCCTTCAGGGGCGGCTCGTTGACCCCTCGTCATCAACGATGGAGCTTTCGCATGCAATTTCGATCCACGGTGTCCGCGCTGGTCGCGGCGACATTGATCGGTTCGTTCGCGTTCACGGCGGCTAATGCTGCGGGTGCGGCCGGCGGTGCCTCGGTTGGCGGGGCCGGCATGCCGAGTGCCGGATCGGTTAGCGGTCAGAATTCGGGAGCGGCAGGTATCCAGTCCGCGCCCGGCGGATCATCCACGACGGCGACAGGCAGCGGTCTGAACGGAACAGCAGGTACGACCACGGGTACCGGCTCCGGCGTCAATACCGGCGGCATCAATCAACAGGGCGTGCCCAACACTTCCACGCCGGGACATATCGGCACCGGGGCCTCGCCCAGCGGGTTGCCCGGCGATAATCCGAATGCACCGGGATATCCCGGTCGTATCGGCAACTAGAGCGTTTTCGAGCGAAGTGGCACCCGGTTCGCGTGAAGAAAACGCGTCAAATCAAAAGCATAGAGTCCCGCTTCTGATTCCATCAGAAGCGGAAAGGCTCTAGTATCCCGATTCCGCAGTTCGCATGCACTCGTAGCGATCTTTTGATGCGAACTCCGGAATCAAAGGGACACTAGCAAGCCCATGATTTCTAGTGTGGTTT
>JAFEFK010000441.1 GCA_018240625.1 Pseudomonadota bacterium | reverse complement strand
TCTGAGTTCGGCGGTTGCAGTGATCAATGTCTGGAACAGGTTTGGTGTTGCCTATCGCTGGACGCCGCCGGTACGGAAGCCGCGGCAGGCCGCAGCCTCCTAGAGTCCGGCTTCTGATGGAATCAGAAGCGGGACTCTATGCTTTTGATTTGACGCGTTTTCTTCACGCGAACCGGTAGCCACTTCGCTCGAAAACGCTCTGAATGCCGCAACGTTCAGTTCTCGCCGCCCTCGGCGGGTTTCTCGGGATCGGTCGGATCGTTCGGCTTCGCGATCGCCGGCCCCGGCTCTGATGGAGTGATTATCTCGCGGCCACGTCCGCCAATCAGGCGCTCGTAGGCCGAGATCAGCGTGACGTACGGATTGACCCAGATCCAGCCGTCGCGCGTGAACACCTGCACGTCGAAATGCAGGTGGGACGTGGTCCCGCCGGGAAAGTCCATGTAGTTCGACACCAGCCCGATCTTTTCACCCTCCTCGACGCGACGATCGTTGAGGACGCCATCCTCGTCCAGTTGCACCGGGTTCATGTGCATGTAGCGAAAGCGCATGTGCTCGTTGCGGGTGTTGATCAGCAACGTCACCGCTTGCTGTTTTGGCGAACGGATGATGACGCCGTCGCGCACCGCTACAACGGAGTAGCGGTTGGCAATGCAGCGATCGGCTCCATCATTGCGGAGCGTACAGGTTGTGGGGCGAATGTCCTGGCCCTGATGCCCTGATCCGCTGGAACACTGCCCGACGTTGAAGTCGCGCGCCTCGCAAAAATTGTCCTGCCATGGATAGGAATAGTTTTCAGCCGCGGATTCGTCGTACACCAACGGCTTGTTGCTTGACTTGCATCGGTAAGCTGCGCCTTTGGCGTGGGGCGGCGGGATACGGCCGCGGTGAAAGCAATCGCCCCAGTTCAGGAACGATTGCGAGTTCGCAAAGGCGGGCGCCTGTTCGATCGGAAAGCGGATCTGTGCATAGACGGTTGAATCCGCGTGGCCGCCTTGGCCGCGGTAGCCGGTGTTCGCAAGGATGTCGCCGGGCGGCCGGTAAGTAAAGTCGGGCGAGGGCGTTGCCGGGCGCGCGACGACGTCCGGGGCGATGTTCATGCGTGGCCGCGACGGCCCTCCGCCGGCAACGCGCAACGCTTTCAGAAATCGTTCGGCCACAACCGATGCTTCGCGGCAGGCGAGCCGGTTGGCGCGGGGCACGCTGTCGAGACACTGGATCGAAACCACGTAGGGAACACCGAAGCGGGTGAAAGCGTAACGCACATAACCTTCGCGAATGACGCGCCGGAGATCCGGAAACTGCGCCGCCAGCGCCTTGACCGGCTCGCCTTTTCCGCCCGAGGGATCATCGATATCGTAAGTCAATATCGATCCGGTGATCTGGACCTCGACGGGTTTGGTAAAGGTCAGTTGCGGGAGGCCCATGCCGCCCGGTGCAAGCGCGAACTCTGCGTCATAGCCGGACGGACCAGCTCTGAACATCTCTGCCGGCTGAAACCCGGCCTGATATTGCGCGAGCGACAGGCTGGCCGGCGCGCCGGTTGCGCGCGCGCTAAGGAACATCCCTGCATCGAACGGCAGCAACACCGGAACGGGACTCTGGTTGATTCCCGTAAAAATCGGCAGCGTCACCGCATTGAGTTGCATCAGCGCCGGCATGGTGCGCGGATCGGACGGCGGCAGGCGGCGCCGACCGTTAAAGGTGAAGCGGTCGGCGATCTCGGGCCAGGTCCGGATTTCGGACTTGAACTGATCCAGAACCGTACGCCATTCAACACGGACGGCCGATATAGCTGGCGTCTTGAATTCATCGGCCGAAGCACGGCCGGGCACGGCCGCGAGAGCCAGACATAACGCCACGGCATGTTTGACGAGCCGGAGGGAACTGTTACCGAGGACCGCCAATCTCACATGCCTAGTGGAGCGAATTTGACATTCGCTACCCACATAGCAGCGGGCCCGGGAAGCGAATGTCAAATTCAAAGCTCCACTCGTATCTTATATTGCTGGTGGTCCTTTGATTCTAACATTTGCACAAGGGATCTGCGGGAACGGGATGCAAATGTTAGAATCGGACCACTAGTCCCACTTCCCGCGTCGCCATCAGTCCTTGGCGCGTTCGACGTAGGAACCGTCTTCCGTCATCACCACGATCCGTGTTCCGATACCGACATGAGGCGGGACGTTGGTTCGCACGCCATTGGACAGGATCGCGGGCTTGTAGGACGACGATGCGGTCTGCCCCTTGGTGACCGGTTCGGTTTCGACCACTTCAAGGGTCGCACGCTGCGGCATCTGGATCGCCACCGGCACCATTCCATGGAGCGACAGCTTCACAGTCATGTTTTCCTGAAGGTAGGGTGCTGCCGAGCCGATGATGTCCTCGGGCACCTGAACCTGATCGTAATTCTCGTTGTTCATGAAGTGGAAGCCGTCGGCGTCCTTGTAGAGGTAGTTGAAGTTCTGGTCCTCGATGGTCGCTTTTTCCACCTGGTCCGTCGTCTTGTAGCGCT
>JAFEFK010000440.1 GCA_018240625.1 Pseudomonadota bacterium | reverse complement strand
GGAGAGGCCGGCGGCGAAGCGGGGGGGTGGGGGGGCAAAACTAGCTCCGTAACCCCTCACCCCAACCCTCTCCCCATGGGAGAGGGAGCGCGCGGCGGTGCGCGGCAAGCGGCTTCGCCAAAATCGAATATTACTCCGCCTTCATGCGTCCCACCGCCGGCAGCAGCACGCCCGCGCCGATCGTCGCGATTGCGCCGACCAGAAACGCGACGTCGTATCCGAACGCGCCGGTGAGCAGGCCGACGACCGGCCCGGTCAGTCCGACGGCGATGTCGAAGGCGACGAAGTTGCCGACCGCGCGGCCGCGCTGCGAGGCCGGCACTTGTTTCGTCGCGATCACGCCCATCGACGGAAACACCAGCGAGAATCCCATGCCGGTCAAGGCCGCGCCCAAGAGGGCGATCCCGGGCTGCGGTGCGAGCCACAGCAGCAGTTGTCCGGCCGTCTCGATCGCGAGCGAGATTCCCACCATCCGCACGGGGCCGTGCGTATCCGGCCAATGCGAACCGACCAGCCGCACCGCTGTATAGACAACGCCGAACGCCGCCATCGCGAGGCCGGCATGCGCCCAGCCATGCGCGGCGTAGTCGAGCGGCAGGAATGCCGCCATGCCGCCGAACGGCACGGTCGCCAGCATCAGGATGGTGCCCGGCCGCCAGATCAGGCCGACCACCTTGTAGAACGGCGCGCGGTCGCCACCGGGCGCGGCGACCGCCGGCAACAGCCACACGACGACAAGCGCGAGCAGCGGCAGCGCCATGGTGAGGAAACCGATTCCCGCAAATCCCTGCGCGCCGTAGATCGCAAGGCCGAGCGGCGCGCCGAGACCGAACGCGGCATAGATCGCGATGCCCTGCCACGCCATCACGCGGCCAGTGCGCGCCGCGCCGATGCGGCCGATGCCCCAGGTCATGGTGCCCGTGAGAAACAGGCTTTCGCCGAAGCCGAGCATGATGCGCCCGAGCAGCAGAATGCCGAGGCGATGCATCGGTGCGCCCGGCATCCAGGCCGAGGCGAGATAGAAGATGCCGGCGATCGCGGTCAGCGGCACGCCTGCGAGTGCGGCCGCCTTCGGCCCGCGACGGTCGGCGATGCCGCCGGCCCAGTGCCGCGTCAAGACGGTGACGAGCGATTGCAGGCCGATCACAAGGCCGACGGTGAAGGCGTCGAAGCCGAGTTCGTTGTGGACGTAAAGCGACAGCACCGGCAGCGGCGCGCCGATCGAGGAGAAGCTCAAGAGGATAATGACGACCAGCGGCGCGAGGCCCGACACGGCCGAACGGGTTGCGGGCTGATTCATTTGGGAGGGAGTTGTAACGGTCACGAGTTGCGCCTCATAAATCCAGCCCGGGCATGCAGCCCGCAGCGTGGAGTGGCGCGTTGAGTGACGTTAACGCTTACGGAAATGCAGGATGCCTGCTTTCGATTGCCGCGCCGTGTAACGCATCGGATTTGGCGCGTCAAGCGTGCGCCATCAATGCTGCATGTCCGCAGAGGTTTGTCGGATCGTGATCAGCGCACACAGGCTGAGGATACCGATCAGGGTGAGATACCAGGCAGGGGCGAGATCGCCGATCAGCGCGATGCTGCCCATGGCCGTCATGATCGCAGGCCCCATGCCGCCGAACACCGTGACGCCGACGTTGTAGCTGAGGCCGAGACCTGTGGCGCGCGTCCTCGCTGGAAACAGCTCCGACATCAGCGCCGCGAGCGGCCCGTAATAGATCGATTTCAGCGTGGCCAGCCAGAACACCGCGCCGATGATGACCGCCGGCGTCGGATCTTTCGTCAGCATGAGGAATGCCGGAAAGATCGAAAGCAGCAGCAGCACATTGGCGATGATCATGTGCCGGGTGCGCCCGATCTTGTCGGAGACGATACCGGCGATGGGCGTCAGGAACGTCACCGCGATGCCGCCCGCCAGCGTTGCCGCAAAGCCCACCGTGACCGGCAGCTTGAGGGTTCTCACCACATAGGTCGGCATGTAGACGATGAGGTAGTTGACCGCGGTCGAGACCGCGAGCACGCTGATGCTGAGGATCACGCGCAGCTTCTGGCGCAGCAGAACCTCAGCGATCGGCGAGTCCTGTTTCGCAGCGGGCGGCGCGGTCGCATCCGCGATCTGGGAGCGGATATAGATGCCCGCCGGTCCCACCAGCACGCCGAACAGGAATGGGATGCGCCATCCCCACGCCTGAAGCATGTCGGGCGCCATCAACGATGTCAGCCCGAAGCCGAACGCGGACGACAGCAGTCCGCTCAGGCCCTGACTGGCGAACTGCCAGCTCGCGATGAATCCGCGCCGGTCCGGCGCGTGTTCCACCAGCAGCGCCGTCGAGCTGCCGAATTCGCCGCCGGCCGAAAATCCCTGAAGCAGACGCGCGGCGAGAACCGCCGCGGGCGCCCACAGGCCGATCGTATCGTAAGTCGGCATCAGTCCGACCATCAATGTACCGACCGTCATCATGACGATGGAAATCATCAGCGAGGCCTTGCGGCCGTAACGGTCGGCGTAGGCGCCAAGCAGGATCCCGCCGATCGGGCGGATCAGGAACGCCAGTCCGAATGTTCCGAACGTCAGCAGCAGCGATATGGTGGGATCGTTGTTCGGAAAAAACGCTTTCGATACATACACCGCGAAATAGCCGTAGACGGAGAT
>JAFEFK010000043.1 GCA_018240625.1 Pseudomonadota bacterium | reverse complement strand
TACAGTCAATGGCACCCCCTGCGGGGGCGTCCTGACCATCAAAATCACGGCGTTCCGGCTCTTGACTCGGCGTACCGGGTTGAAGCGGCTCTATTCCGCCGCCTGAAGTGCCGCCGCGCGCTTCTTGGGCGCAATCCAGAAGGCGTCCGGGCGCTCGAACAGGAAGTTCAGGCGTGTATTGCGGCATGCCCACCACGTCAGCAGCGCGCCGATCACACCGCAAACCGTGACGATCAGGGACACCAGACCGATATCCTGGATGACGCCCGTTTTCAGCAGCAGGGTGCGGGTGGTGGCCATCGGCAGGAAGAATGCGAGATAGATGACGATGGAATGCTGCCCGCAATACCGCACGAAGCCAAGCCAGTGCATTTTCGCCAGCAGCGTACCAAAGGTGATGATGGCGCAGGCGCCGGCGAGGCCGAGCGCGAGCGAGATGATGGGCCATTCGCTGACGCCGACATAGACGAGGCCGGCATTGGCGACAAACCAGAGCGCGAGGCCGGCCAATGCCAGCACCGGATTGGCACGGGCGCGATTCGACAGGGCAAACACGTAAGTCGCGAACAGATAGCCCGAGTAGATGTAGACGAAGCGGGCGGCAAATTCATCGATCAGCGTCCAGCCGGTCGAGATGTGCGCCATCTCGAGCGCGGCGGCGAAACCCCAGATCGCCCATGGCGAGATCTGGCGTGTGGCCTTGATGACAACGAAGAACACCGGCAGCAGATAGATGAACCACAACGTGCCGAACGGGTCGATGAACGACATTAGATAGAGGCGGGCGACGCCGGGCCATCCCACGTCGGCAGCGAACGACGGTGCCTTGAAGCCGAACTGGATCGTCACCCACAGCACGTAGAAATACGCGAAATGCACCACCTTGCGGTCAAGGTACGTCCGCCAGTCGCGGTCGATGACCACGGACAGGAACAGGCCCGAGATCAGGAAGAAGTCCGGCATCCGGAACGGTTTTGCGAAAGCGACCACGAGATGCATGAATCCGGTCTGACCGGCGGCGGCCTCCACGCCTAGCACCGAGTGCATCATGACCACCATGATGATGCAGATGCCCTTGGCATAGTCGACCCAGTCGACCCGTTCATTCCTGAGTGAGGCTGTGCCGTTTCCGGTCATTGGTGTCTCTTTTCGGCGCGAGTTGGCGCATATTCCAGAGGATCGGTTTCATTCTCCTTTCCCCAATCAAATAATGTGCCGTTTTCAGGGGAACGTGATCGAGACCCCCCATTAACCATTGAATGGATCACCGGTGCGCGCAAACTGTCTGTCATACGCCGCGAAGGCAGGGTATCCAGGTCGCCCCGCCCCTGGAATCATTGAAACCCGCTTTTACGGGACCACCCGACTTCGCGGGTGATGACGGAACTGAGACGGTGATCCGAAAATTTTCCACGCCGCTTCCGATCGACGCCGTGCTCGAAGATCTTGCGCGCACGCTCGACGCGGGCAATACGGCCGTGCTGGTGGCGCCGCCCGGCGCGGGCAAGACGACGCGGGTGCCGCTGGCGCTGCTCGATGCGCCGTGGGCTACGGATAAGAAGATCATCGTGCTGGAACCGCGGCGGATCGCGGCACGCGCCAGCGCAGAACGGATGGCTCACACACTTGGCGAACGCGTCGGCGACACCGTGGGCTATCGTGTGCGCTTCGGTTCGAAAATTTCGCGCGCGACGCGAATCGAAGTGGTGACGGAAGGCATCTTCTCGCGGCAGATTCTCGACGATCCCGAGTTGACCGGCGTTGCCGCGGTGCTGTTCGACGAATTCCACGAACGCTCGCTCGATGCGGACCTGGGACTGGCGCTGGCGCGTGACATGCAGACCGGCTTGCGCGAAGATCTGCGCATTCTCGTCATGTCCGCGACCATCGACGGCGCGCGGGTGGCGAAGCTGCTCGGCGATGCGCCTGTCATCGAAAGCGAGGGCCGCGCCTTTCCAGTGGAGACGCGATATCTCGGCCGCAAGCCTGACGTTCAACTGGAGCGGCAGATGGCGGATGCGATCGCCATGGCGCTACGCGCCGACGCCGGTTCGGTGCTGGCGTTTCTGCCGGGCGCGGCCGAAATCCGCCGCACCCAGAATTTCCTCGCCGAGCGCGTGCAAGATGCATCCGTGGAAATCGTGCCGCTGTTCGGCGCGCTCGATGCCGGCGTGCAGGATCGCGCCATCGCGCCGGCGCCGAAGGGACACCGCAAGGTGGTGCTGGCGACGTCGATCGCCGAGACGTCGCTGACCATCGAGGGGGTGCGGATCGTGGTGGATTCCGGCGTGGCGCGGGTGCCGCGCTATGAGCCCGACATCGGGCTGACGCGGCTGGAAACGGTGCGCGCCTCGCGCGCGGCGGTAGACCAGCGCCGCGGCCGCGCCGGTCGCACCACACCCGGCGTGTGCTACCGGCTGTGGGACGAGCCGCAAACCGCATCGCTTGCAGCCTATACGCAGCCGGAAATTCTCAGTGCCGACTTGTCGACGCTGGTGCTGGATCTCGCACAATGGGGCGTCAGCGATCCCGGCACGCTGACGTTTCTCGATACCCCACCCGCGCCGGCGCTGAATGAGGCGCGCAGCCTGTTGCGCGAACTCGGCGCGCTCGATGCCGATGGCCGCATCACCGAAGAAGGCAAGAGCCTGCGCGCATTGGCGCTGCCGCCACGGCTCGCGCGCATGATCGTGGATTCGCATCGGCTCGGCGCAGGCCGCGCGGCGGCGGATATCGCAGCGGTTCTGACCGAGCGCGGGCTCGGCGGCGACAGCGCCGATCTCGATTTGCGATTGGAGCAGTTTCGCCGCGACCGTTCGTCGCGTGCGGCCAGCGCAAAGCAACTCGCAGAGCGATGGGCGTCGCAGGTGAATAGTGGTCCCTCACCCGCCTCGCCAAGGGCTCGGCACCCTCTCCCCGCATCGCGGGGAGAGGGTCGCGAGACGCCAGGCGTCGAGCGGGGTGAGGGGCTAGGGACAGAGAGTAGCGAAACTATGCGCCACCCGTCGCGCGGTGCGCCTTCTTCTCCCTCCCCCCTTGCGGGGGAGGGTCGGGGAGGGGGGTCCCCAAGCAAGGCTTCCGGTATTGTTACCCCCAACCCCTCCCCGCAAGGGGGAGGGGAGTTAAGTAGCGGCGCGATGCTTGCGCTGGCCTTCCCCGATCGCGTGGCGCGCAATCGCGGCAACGGATCGTTCGTGCTTGCCAATGGCCGCGGCGCATCGGTCGATCCGGCGTCGGCGTTGGCGCGGGCGCCCTATATCGCGATCGCCGAACTGACCGGCACGGCGGCGAACGGCCGCATTCTGCTGGCGGCGCCGATCACGCAGGCCGACATCGAGCAGCGTTTTGCAGACCAGATCAAGGCTCACGACGAAATCACGTTCGATCGTGCCGCGATGGCGTTGCGGGCGCGGCGGCGCAAGACCTTGCACGCGATTACGCTGTCGGAGGCACCGCTGGCCGTCGTCCCCTCGGCGGAGACGGCGCGCATCTTCGCGGAAGGCCTCGCAGGAATGGGGCTGGATCGTCTGCCCTGGTCCAAGCCGCTGAAACAGTGGCGCGACCGGGTGATGTTTTTGCGCGCGGCGGAGGGTGATGAGTGGCCTGATCTGTCCGATGCAGGGCTCGCGGCCGGGATCGAGACATGGCTGGTACCGGCCCTGTTCGACAAGACATCGCTGAAGGATTTCTCGGCGGGTGATCTGTCCGATGCGTTGATGGTTCAACTGCCCTGGAGTTTGCGCGCGCGGCTGGACCGCGAAGCACCGACCCATTTCGAAGCGCCGACCGGCACCGTGCTGCCGATCGACTATGAAGCCGAGCAGGGACCGACCATTGCCGTGCGGTTGCAGGAGCTGTTCGGCCTGACGGCGCATCCCTCGATTGCACAAGGCAAGGTGCCGCTGGTTCTGGAGTTGCTGTCACCGGCGCATCGCCCGGTGCAGGTGACGCGCGACCTGCCGGGCTTCTGGCGCGGCAGTTATGCGGCGGTGCGCTCCGACCTGCGCGGACGCTATCCACGGCATCCGTGGCCCGAGGACCCGGCAGGCGCGATGCCGACGCGCCGGGTTAAGCCGCGCGGGACGTAAGAACGCGCGCCAGTACCGCACCTGCAGTTCCCAAGAGGGAACTCGCCTGTCGATGCTGCGTTGATTTTCGGCTTTCCGGCTTCTGAACTTCCCGCGATCTGTCGAGGCGTTGCATGGACATGCCGTTACATCCGATCTGGTCCGATATCGCGATTCGGATCATGCTCACCATGATGGCGGGCGCCCTTGTCGGTTTCAATCGCGGCGCGCGGGGACACGCCGCCGGCTTTCGAACAACCATCCTGGTCGGACTGGCCGCGTCGGTCGCGATGATACAGGCCAATATCCTGCTTCCTGTCACCGGCAAGACGCCCGAGTCGTTTGCCGTGATGGATCTGATGCGTCTGCCGCTCGGCATTCTCACCGGCGTCGGATTCATCGGCGGCGGCACTATCCTCAAGAAAGGCGATATTGTCACCGGCGTGACCACCGCAGCGACGCTCTGGCTGATGACGGTCATCGGACTGTGTTTTGGAGGCGGCCAACTCGTCCTGGGTGCGGTGTCGACGCTTCTCGCTGTATTCACACTGGGCGCGCTGAAGTGGGTCGATCGCACGATCCCGCGCGAACATCGCGCCCAACTGGTCGTGAGCGGTGACAATCTGAGTGTGGTGTCCGACGTGCCGAAACTGGCCGAACGTCTGGGGTATCGCGCGCGCTTTGCAAGCGTGCAAGATGCTGCAGACGGCCGGACTGACTATTCGTTTGAAGTCTCGTGGCGGCAGCGCGAACGCTCGGAACCGCCGGTCGATCTAATGGCGCTGATCCGGCAGAACTACGCACTCAGAACCTTTTCGCTCACCACCGAAAACGGCCGTTAAGAGTATCTCGTGCGGCCGTGTTAACGCTTCGCTCATCCTTTTCGCCAAAATAGCGGTCTTTGCGGACCCGGCTCTTCCCGGCATGGCCCGTACCTGTGGTGAGATCGCGATTGTTGTTGTCGGGGTCTGTCAGTGAGTATGCGTGATGCGTAATCTGATGATCGTTGCCGCGCTTTTGATCGGCGTTGGCACCTATATGGCGCAGGTGGCCGACAAGATGACCGTGGCCGCGGCGGCACGTGCCACGACACCTGAGCAACAGACGGCCTTCGCCGCGATTCAGGATGATGCCCAGGCAGGCGGCCGCAGTCTCAGTATCACGCGCGACGGGCGCGGCCATTTCCAGACTGACGGCAGGATCGACGGTCAGCGGATCGGGTTCATGGTCGATACCGGTGCATCCGTGATCGCGCTCAACGAAACCTCGGCGGCGCGGATCGGCGTCCGGCCGTCGCAGAACGACTACAACGCGACGGTGACGACGGCCAACGGCAAGATCAAGGCGGCGCGCACCCGGCTCGCGATGGTTGATGTCGGTGGTTTGGTCGTGCGCGATGTCGATGCCCTGGTGCTGCCCGACGAGGCGCTGTCCGAAAACCTTCTTGGTCTGTCGTTTTTGTCGAAGCTGAAGCGTTTCGAATACGCCAACGGCAAGATGGTGCTGGAACAATAGTCCGGCGCCGCTGTTAGTTAGGGTTCGCGGCGTCGCTCGCCGCATTGCCCAAGCAAATTATGCCTTAGTTGTCGCTCACAGACGGCTCCCGTGGTTCGATTCTAACATTCGCATCTCTTCTCGGCAGGCACTCTTGCGAATGTTAGAATCAAAGAACCACTGGTAAAATTGGTTGCTAGTGGAGCTATGGATTTGGCATTCGCTTCACGAACCTGAAGTGGAGGAATAGCGAATGCCAAATCCGCTCCACTAGCCTTTCCAGCGGCCGCGGCATTCGCTATGGCTGGGGGGCCCTTATCGCGAAAACCTTTTTCCCTACGAGGCCGTGTGCATGTTTCCGAAGCCCAAACCCGTCCTGGTGCCCAATACCTACGCCTATGAATCCGAGCCGATGGTCAAGGCGACCGGGTTTCGCGAATACGATGCGCGCTGGCTGTTCGGCAAGGAAATCAACCTGATGGGGATTCAAGCGCTCGGCATGGGGTTGGGCACGCTGATCTCAGAACTCGGCCAGAAGCAGGAAATCGTCACCGGTCATGATTTCCGCGGCTATTCCTCGTCCATCAAATACGCGCTGATTTCAGGCCTGCTGGCGTCCGGCTGCAAGGTCCACGATATCGGACTGTGCATGACGCCGATGGCGTATTTCGCGCAGTTCGATCTCGATGTGCCTTGTGTGGCCATGGTGACGGCATCGCATAACGACAACGGCTGGACCGGCGTCAAGATGGGCGCCAACCGGCCGCTCACGTTCGGCCCCGACGAGATGACCCGGCTGAAGGAGATCGTGCTCGATGCCGCCTTTACCAACAAGGTCGGCGGCTCCTATCAATTTCACGAGAATTTTCCTGCGCGCTACATCGCCGATCTGACCAGGCGCCCAAAACTGAAGCGCAAGCTCAGAGCGGTCGTTGCGTGCGGCAACGGCACGGCCGGCGCTTTCGCGCCCAAGGTGATGGAAGCCATCGGTTGCGAGGTGATTCCGCTCGACACCGAGTTGGATCATACCTTTCCGAAATACAATCCGAATCCCGAAGACATGGAGATGCTGCACGCGATCCGCGATGCGGTGCTCGAGCACAAGGCCGACGTAGGGTTGGGTTTCGACGGCGACGGCGACCGCTGCGGCGTGGTCGACAACACCGGCGAGGAAATCTTCGCCGACAAGGTCGGCGTCATGCTGGCACGCGACATGTCGGCGATCCACAAGGACGCGCAATTCGTGGTCGACGTGAAATCGACCGGCCTGTTCGTCACCGACCCCGTCTTGCAGAAGCAGGGCGCGAAAGTGACCTATTGGAAAACAGGTCATTCCTACATGAAGCGGCGCACCAACGAACTCGGCGCGCTGGCGGGTTTTGAAAAATCCGGCCACTTCTTCTTCAACGCGCCGCTCGGCCGCGGCTACGACGACGGCCTGATCTCGGCGATCGCGGTCTGCGAAATGCTCGATCGCGCGCCCGGCAAGTCGATGGCTGATTTGAAGAACGCGTTGCCCAAAACCTGGTCGTCGCCGACCATGTCGCCGCATTGCTCGGACGAAACCAAGTACGGCATCGTCGATCAGGTCGTGAAGCATTTCGAGGCGGCAAAAGCCAAGGGCGAGAAAGTAGCCGGTCAGCCGATCCGCGATCTCGTCACCGTCAACGGCGTGCGGGTGACGGCCGAGGACGGAAGCTGGGGGCTGGTTCGCGCGTCGTCGAACAAGCCCGAACTCGTGGTGGTGGTCGAAAGTCCTGTCTCCGAGCAGCGGATGCGCGACATGTTCGAGGCGATGGACAGCGTGCTGCGAACCCATCCCGAGGTCGGCGAATACAATCAGAAGATTTGATCTTCACCTCTCCCTGAAAGGGAGAGGTCGATTTGCCCAGGGCAAATCGGGTGAGGGTCATCTTCACGAAGACCCCCACCCCGACCCTCCC